>NZ_LFRG01000061.1:0-18653 GCF_001573875.1 Clostridium sp. ATCC 25772 | reverse complement strand
TAAATTCATAATTCATAATTCATAATTCTTAACTAAATATATTTGCACTTATTTTTCTCAACTGATAACAAAAATTTGATGAATAAATTTAAATTCGAGCTTGTTTCCCTATATTTATAATATTCTATAAAAAAATAAAAGCTTTGCAATACTTTAAAATAAGTACTTGCAAAGCTTTTATTAACAAATGCAGTGTAATTTTATAATAAAAATGACTATTTAGAGAATCATTTTATTTAATATATAATCTCTAAATAAAACCAATACTTTTAACTAATTTAATATTTTATTCACTTTAAAAAGGGAATTAAAATTAATTAATCCCCTTTTATAAATCTAGTATAACTTTTAAATTATTATCTTTCTACAATTAAAGCAGTTCCTTGTCCACCACCTATACATAGTGTAGCAAGACCTGTTTTACAATCTCTTTTAGCCATTTCATGAATTAAAGAAACTAAAATTCTAGCACCTGATGCACCGATTGGATGACCTAATGCTATAGCTCCTCCATTAACATTTACTATTTCAGAATTTAAATTTAAATCTTTTGCAACTGCTATAGATTGAGATGCAAAAGCTTCATTAGCTTCAATTAAATCTATATCTTCAATTTTTAAGTTAGCTTTTTCTAATGCTTTTTTTGTAGCTGGAATTGGTCCACAACCCATTATCTTTGGATCTAAACCTGCTGATCCGTAAGATTTAATAGTTGCTAAAGGTTTTACTCCTAATTCATCAGCTTTTTCTTTAGACATTACAATTAGCATTGCTGATCCATCGTTTATTCCTGATGCATTTCCTGCTGTTACTGTGCCATCTTTTTTGAATGCTGGTCTTAATTTAGCTAATTTTTCTATTGTCATATTAAATTTTGGGAACTCATCAGTATCAAATATTATTGGATCTTTTTTTCTTTGAGGAACTTCAACTGGAACTATTTCATCTTTGAATCTTCCTTCTTTTATTGCTCTTTCTGCCTTTAATTGGCTATTTAAAGCAAATTCATCTTGCATTTCTCTAGTTATGCCGTATTTTTCAGCAACATTTTCAGCTGTTACTCCCATGTGATAGTTATTAAATGCTTCCCATAAACCATCTTTTATCATTGTGTCTACAACTGTTCCGTCACCCATTCTTTGTCCCCATCTGTTATTTGGTAAAACATATGGTGCAGTACTCATGCTTTCTGCTCCACCTACTAACATAACATCAGCATCGCCAGCTTTAATTATTTGTGCTGCTAAACTAACTGCTCTAAGACCTGATCCACAAACTTTATTTATTGACATAGCTGTTGATTCTTCTTTTAATCCAGCTTTTACAGCAATTTGACGAGCAACGTTTTGTCCTAATCCGCCTGATAAAACACAACCGATTATAGCTTCATCTATAACATCTGCACTTATTCCAGCTCTTTTTATCGCTTCTTTAGCTGTTAAAACCCCTAAGTCTACAGCTGAAAATTTAGATAAGCCACCTCCAAATGAACCTATAGGTGTTCTTACTGCACTAGCAATTACTACTTCTCTCATGATTAAAATCCCCCTAAATAAAAATTTTTTAATAATTTGTATTTAAATTAATATTTAAATCTATACATTTAAAATAAAAGTAAAATAAGATTTTTCTAAAATTTTTTAGTAATTTTAGCTAAGTATAAATTTTATGTTTTTCTTTTTATAAGGTTTCAAGTTACCTCCAAAAAATTATCTGTTTTAAAACTTGAATACCCAAAAGAGTGATGCAAGCTTCCAAGCACCTAAATTCAACCTACATTTAAAATAAAAATATTTTTAAGTTCTTGAACAAATCTAAATTTAAGCTTGTATCCCTATCTCATTAATAGAATATGATATATTGTTAACTTTTATTAATGATTGTATAAATTTAAACATAAAAATTTAACTATTAATAAACTATAAGTTATTTATTACATAAAACTTTAACCCCTTAATATAACTTAATCTAATATTACATTTTATAATATTTAAATTTTAAATAGATTCTTTTATATCCAGTGGTAAATGATTACATTTTTGACATTTAATTAACTATATAGTATTCAACCTATATATTTGTCTTTTTATTAACAAATTATTCTATTCTACCCCATAATTTTATATTCGTATATTTATAAATAAAAAATTTACAAATATATGAATAGTCTAAATCTTTTCTCGCAACTTAATCTATATATATTTCTCTATTCAAGTATCAATGACTTTAAAATCATTAAAATTTTGTAATATCTTTTTAAATAATTTTAATAATTATAATACTATTTATTTTCAATTTAAATTTACAGTTTATTTTTTTAAAGTCTGCCTTTTTCAAAGAATTTTCTGTAAACTCAATTTTATTATACACTCTATTTATGAAATATTCTATATCTTTTAATTATTTTTTATAATCTATATAATTTTCTCAACTAAATCAATCATTTAATCTGTTATCCTTTTACATGATATAACTATTTTTTGTTTATAATGCATTTTATTTGTATTTTTAATAAAATGCAACTTAAGTATTTTAAAATATTAAACCAATTAACTTAAAATCAAATTATATAAATTATAAAAAAACTGAATTTTTATTCTTTGTTTTGTATTAATTATTCGCAAAAAATAAAATTCAGTTCATTTTTTAATTAAATCTATTAAATTTAAAAATAATTCATTTGGTTTACATAAAACCATTATTAATTTTTTTATTAATGGTTTTTAAATGATTTAAAGCATAATATGAAGTAAACCCTACAAAAATTCCTGTTCCAATTCCTGCTATAGTAAGTATAGGTAAATATAATAAAACGCCCCATGTTTCAACAATTAATGATGCTACTATTAATTGACCTATATTATGAAAGACGGCCCCTACAACACTTACCCCTATTATACTCACTTTATCCTTTAATATTTTTTTCATTATTGCCATTGATATAAAGCTAAAAATTGCTCCACCTAAACTATACATGAGCCTTGATACGCTTCCCCCAAACATAACTGATAGTAATATTCTAATTGCCAATACTAAAAATGTTTCTTTATAGCTTAAAGTATATAATGCTATAACCGTTATGATATTTGATAATCCAAGTCTTGCCCCTGGAGTTATAAATGGTATAGGAAGCATACCTTCTACTATATGTAAAACTAATGCCTGAGATATCAATAATGATATATATACTAATTTACTAGTTTTTTTCACAACATTCTCCTATCCAGATATAAAATCTTCTTCAGTATTATTATTTTTTATATTCCCTTTTATTTCAATTACAACTTTATGAGGCAAACAAACTACCGTTTCACCTACTCTATGTATATATCCAACTTGCTTACAAACTTTATCTTTACAATCAGAGTCAATTATACCTATTTTATTATCCATCACTTTTATAATATTATATCCGTTTTTAGTTTCTAATTTAAATTCCTCTTCCCCTACATGATTATCAAGTCTTATTTCTTTAAAAACTTTTCCATCACTAGTTACTACTGCATAAACTTGTTCTGATATTCCACCTGAATTATTCATATAAAATACCAAATACGGTATAAAGGATATTAAAAAAAGAATAACTATAATTATAATGTCTAATTTTTTTATAACTTTCATATCACCTTTCCATCCTATCAATTTGTTTTAGGCATATATAAATAAAATAATAACTCCTAATTACAATGAATATGCCTTATTATAATTATTTTACTAAAATAACTTGTCGCTTTCTAGTTTTTTATTATTTTTAAGTGAATACTTAATGAATATACCTATAGAAAATAATTTAATTTTAAAATTTTTCAAAGTAGAATTAGCTTCCTTCACTTTTTTAAAATTGATAAATAAATAACTGCTATTTTTGTATAATTTAAAATTTAAGTTTTTATAATTCCCTGTTTTAACCTACTATTTAACTATTACATATCAAATTTGGCTAAATACATCTTTTTTTTAAATTTATTTTAATTTTTCTATAATAATCTTTACTTTTTCTTATTTTTTATATAAAATTAATAATAAATAGAGAATTCTTGAAATTGAATTTATTAAATTTATTGTTTTTTTTTAGTCAATATAAAATAAAATTTATTTTAGTTTTAACAGGAGGTTTTTTTATGAACAAAAAATTAGTTAGTATTATAGGTACAACATTATTAGCAGGAACACTATTAGTTGGATGTGGTTCTTCAACTGCTAAGGGTCCACAAGACGGAAGTTATAAAGCTGAATATTCTGAAGCTGATGACCATGGTTGGATAGGCTTTGTTGAAATAAAAATTACAGACGGGAAAATAACAGAAGCTAAATCTGATTATGTAAATGCTGAAGGAAAACTTAAAAGTGAAGATAAAGAATATGAAGAAAATATGAAAAAAGCTTCAGATTCTTATCCTGCTAAATTTTCAAAAGAATTTAGCACTGCATTAATAGAAAAAGGAAATGCAGATGAAATAGATAATATTTCTGGTGCAACTACTTCATCTAATGATTTTAAGTTATTAGCTAAAGAAGCTTTAAATTCAGCTAATAAAGGAAATACTGAAACAGTTAAAGTTAAGCCTACAAAATAATTTATAGTTTTCTAAAAGCTTTAGGTTAAAATCCTAAAGCTTTTTTATGATATAATAATAAAAAAATATAACTTTATTTACTTTATATTCTATACATTAAACGGAGGATAAAATATGAATAAACTAAAAAAATATTCTTTTACTTTTGTTATTTTATCTATACTATTTTTAGCTGGTTGTTCAAAAACACCATCAGAACCACTTTCAAGAACTGAACTTATTATGGGTACTGTATGTACAGTTCAAATTTTTGATTCAAAAGATAGTACTATATTAGATGAATGTTTTAATAAACTTACTGATTTGGAAAATCTAGTTAGTATAAATAAAGAAAATACAGAACTTGATAAGGTTAATGCTATGTCTGGAAAATCAGCAGTTTCAGTAAGCGATGATACATATAATATTATAAAAGGTGGAATAAACTATAGTTCTTTATCTGATGGAAACTTTGATATAACTATTGGCCCTATTGTTAAACTTTGGGGTATAGGAACTGATTCTGCCCGTGTTCCTAGCGATGCAGAAATTAATGAAAAGAAATCCCTTATAAACTATAAAGATGTTATTTTAGATGATAGCAATAAAACTATTTTTCTTAAAAATCCTAATATGATTATTGATTTAGGTGGTATTGCCAAAGGCTATGCTGCAGATGTACTTACTGACATATTAAAAAAGCACAATGTTAATAGTGCTATGATTAACCTTGGTGGAAATTTATATATTTTAGGAAATAAAGAAGATGGTAATAAGTGGCGAATAGGTATACAAGATCCTAATGAATCAAATAGCACTGTAGGAAATCTATTAGTTAATGATAAATCTATAGTTACTTCTGGTGTATATGAACGTTTTTTTGAGGAAAATGGTAAAAAATATCATCATATACTTAACCCTAAAACTGGTTACCCTTATGAAAATGATCTTTTAGGTGTAACTATAATTAGTGATAAATCTGTCGATGGCGATGCATTATCTACCACTACATTTGCCCTTGGCTGTGATGAAGGGTTGAAATTCATAAATTCTTTAGAAAATATAGATGCTATTTTTATAACTAAAGATAATGACATATATTTAAGCGATGGACTTAAAGATAATTTTAATGTTACTAATGCTAACTATAAATTGAAAAATTGATAAAAAGGTGTACTATAAATTGATTGCTATCCTATCTCTTTGACAGATAGCAATTTAATTTATAGTACACCTTTTCTCTTTTATATTAATAGAATATATCTTTAAAATATTGGTTTATTGCTTAAGTTATCTTCTTCTGTTCCATTAGGATTACTTTTTATGAACTCTCTTCCATTTTTAGCTTTTCCCACATTAACTCCATTTATCATTCCATTTTTGGTCATATCTATTGCTTCTTTTACAGGATAAGCTTCTCCATTGGATAGCATCACATCAGTTATATCACCTTCAGAATTTTTTCTTACTTTTTGAATAGTTAAATTTTCATTTTTTGATTGATTTTTATTCATAAATATCACCTCTTGTGAATATTATGTTTTATATATTCAAAATTTATTCAATTTAAAATATAATTTATTATTTATCACGTATTTTATTTAGGTTGACAAATTCTTTTGTCCAAACCTATAATCATTATTATATACTTTATAAATTGTACATCTTTGTACAAGTAAATAATAATTTATGAGGTGGTTTGAGAGTGCCCAATATCAGTAATAAGGATGTTGAAAGTAGTATAGTTAATTGTGCAAAAGATTTGTTTATTCAAAGAGGCTACGAAAAAGTTGATATGAAACTTATAGCCAAGAAATGCAATCTTCCAATTGGTACAGTTTTTAATTATTTTCCTAATAAAAGTAAAATTTTCATAAAACTACTGGAAGATAGTTGGAATTATACTTTTAATAAAATAAAAAAATTAAATTCACTTGATACTAATTCAAGAATGGATAAACTTATAGAAATACTGTACGATGATATGTGTTCTAGAAAAACTTTTAATACTGAATCTATAAATTTAGATTTATTAGAAAAGCAAAATGACTATGTAATAAATTCTATTGCCCATATAATTAACTCCTTTGAACACAACCCAAAGGATATTGTTAACTATCTTTATAGCACTACTTTTGTTAAGGCTATTTTAGATTATATTAACGAACTTATAATAAATTCACATAGTTCAAGGAAAGAAAATCTTAATCTTTTATCTATATTAGTAGATAAATTGATGTCTAATAAATTCTAACTAATAAAAATAGTAGAAGGTGTATATTTTTTTCACACCTTCTACTATTTTTATTATGCTTTATAAACAAATCCCTTATTATAAACTAATCCTTGCAGAATTTGTTTCTTATATTTTTCAAGTTGAACATTAACAAACTCTATATTCTTACTTATTTCATTATTTCTATTTTTCAATTCTGCTCTTTCTATTTTTTTAATTTCTAAAATTTTATTTGAAAGCAATTTATATTGAGTTAATTTCTCTAATAATTCTTTATATACACTTTCTATTTCCAAATGTAATTTTAAAGTTAATTCTTCCACTGAACTGAATATAGCGGAATATAAATTATCACAAACTATTATAGAATCCTCTATAATTTCTCTTTTTATAGTTTCATACTTCCCACCATCTTTTTCATTTTGTTTTGAAAATATAGTAGATAACCCAGATGTTAAATTTTTCAAAACATTCTTTTTAGGGAATAAACTTATTTCATCATCTAAACTATTTATATAATCCTCATAACAAATAGAAATTTTTTCTTTTAATTTATGATTTTCTATAAACTTAATTTCTTTAAATTCTTTAGCAAATTCTTCTGATATTGGTATAACTTTGTTAGTGTTATTATTTATATTTCTTATAACTTCTAACTCATTAAAATATATCTTTTCATATTTACTTAAGAATATATCAAATTGACTTTTCATAAGCTTATTCATATTTTCTTTATACCATATTAAAATCTCTTCTGAAACTTTATTTCTAGCTTCTTCTCTAATATTCTTACTTTCTTTTAATTCATCAACTACTTTAACATTTTCTTCTATTACTGCTGGAACAATAGTATTTATTTTTGTGTTAATATACTCCTGTAATAAATTAGTATCTTGAGTTACCCTATTCTTAAAGTTTTCTATATTAGATTTAACTTCATCATCAAATTCTTTATACTTAAAGCTAGCTTCTTCCATAAGTTGAACTTCTAAACCTTTTTTCAAGAATTCATCTTCACACTCTTGATTTATATAATTTAATTCTTTAGAAAGGTTATTATAAAATTCATTATATCTATACATAGTTATATTATTAGGATGTAAAACTTGTATTTTTTCAAGTACATCATTGTAATTTTTACCATTATAGAATGAAATATTTATATCAATTCCCCTTTTTTCTAACCAACTATTAAACTCTTCAATCTCTTTTTTAGTAAAATGTTCTACCCCTTTTATAACAAATAAAACTTTACTTAAATTTTTCTTTTTATATATTTCTACTGAGTTTAATATGTCTTGTTTTAAATCTCCACTGCTAGTTTTTAACATTACAACAGATATATCTGCTAAATCTAAATTCTTTTGGCTACTTTCTAAAATTACATATTCTTCTTTATCTATTTTTTCTTTAAATTCACTATTTTCCTCAATTAATTTATCTAAAATACTTTCTTCATTTATATATTTAGGTAATATTTCTAATACTTTTATGCCTCTTCCCATAATCCTACATTGTTCATTATATTCTATATCAGTTTCCATATTGCATTTTTCACTAACATTTTTTAATTTACCTACTAAATCACTCCATGGATAACTTTCTAATGTATTCTTAGTTCCTATTAACTTATTTACACTAATTCTAAGTATTTCATTTATTATATTTATATCAAAATCTATCTTGTGTACTTCATTTATTGATAATAATTTTGTTGAACATTCAATACTTTCATCATAAAATCCATTATTAAAAGCAGCAACCATGAAATAAAATATTATGTTTTCTTCTAAATCTCTAACTAATTTATTATTATACTTTTTATTATCTAAATCATCATATACTTCTCTTAAAATATCTATACAAACATCAAAATACTTATAGTCACCATTTTTATAACTTATTTTTATTAGCATATTATTTAAATACTTCACAAATCCTTCAAATAAAATATCATCAATTTTTATTCCATCATATAATGTTTTAGAAAGTACTTTCCACTGTTTAAAATCTAATGAATATAATGTTTCATTTAAAATTTCTATTACCTTTTGAAGATATTCCATTGTAAATTTTTTAGTTTCTTTGCAACATTGTGATGCAATATCTATAAAATATTTATCCTTAGTTTTTAAATATTGATTATAACAAATCTCTAAAGATTTTATATAGCTTTCCTTATCTTTTAAAAATACTACTACATCTTTATCTACATTCTCATAATATGGTATAACCTTTAATACATTTATTGCTGCATCATAAGCTCTATCCACATCACTTATTGTTTTAGCTGCATAATATATACATTTATTTTTCTCTAGGAATAAGAATTCTCTATCGCTTACAATTTGTTCATAAAGCTCTAAAGACTTTTCTACATCACTACATATATCCCCTAAATTTTTTCTTGCCCACATAGATAACTCAAATATAGTAATATCACTATTATCTTGAACCATATTAAAAAGTCTACTTTGTTCTTTAGTAATAACTGAAAGTACTTCTATAACCTTTTCAAAATGCTCTTGTGCAAAACTTCTATTATTTTTTTGTATGTATAGTTCTCCTAAAGAAAAGTGACATGTTACAAGCTTTTTAAGATCATCATATTCTAATTTTGCTGCAGGTATATAGCTTAAATCTTTAACTAAATCATTAAAAAATTTTATTAATTGATTATCTTCGACCTCTTTACAAAATGAATTTTTGAGAACCCACTGATAATGTCTTTTCAGCACTAAGGCTACTTCACAACTTTCCTTAGGATTAGATATACTTAAGTAAAAATTGAACTTTTCAACATTCTCATAAGACCTTTGTAAGAATTTTATTTGATTTTTTAGTATCACAATTTTTCACTCCTTAAATACTATATATAATATAATATTTTATTATAAATTTTAATTATCAACTACTTTAGTTGATATAGGAATACAAAATAACTTTAAATTTAATAAAAATTTAAAATGAAAATTTTTTTAGATTTATGAACAATTTTAAATTAGAGCTTATTTCCCTATATAATACTTACTTACAATACATTGTCTATATGTCACTGTATTGACAAGGATATTATAAAAAGCAATATACCTTTCTCTACTTAACAATATACTTAAATTTAATAGAAAGTTCCAGTTAATTTCAAAAAATTATTTTATTATTTATAGTATTGAATTTTTCAATAGCTAACCAATTTATTATTTGATATTAGAATAGATAATAAATTTATTATTTAATATTAAAATAGATTTTTCAATTTTTCTTACTTGCTATATACTTGTAATTGTTTTATAATAACATTAATTTTAAAATGCGTTGAAGAAGAAAAGTATCATAAATACTAATTTACAGAGAAAAGGTGTTGGTGAGAATCCTTTAAGGTTTATTATTTAATATAATACTCCTAATATAGGTTTATGAGAAGTGCCCTTCTGAGCTGAGTTCTGAAAGTAGGTATTATTTAAATATAAATATGCCTTATAGTATGAATTTCCAGGTTCGCCTGTTATAGCGATAGAATATAAATTTGTATTCGATTTTCAAGTGGGGTTTTTTTACCCAATTAGAGTGGAACCACGGAGTATAATCTTCGTCTCTTATTTATAGAGACGGAGTTTTTTTATACCCTTTTTATATAGAATTGCAATCTATAAATCAAATAATAACTTATCAATTGATAATTTTTAAAACTTTAATCTATTAACTTAATGTATTATTAAAAATTTTAGGAGGTAAATTATGTTATACGAAAACATTTTAGATATGATAGGTAAAACACCTATAATAAAGTTAAATTCATTAACTTCAAAAGATATGGCTGAGGTTTATGTAAAACTTGAAAAATATAATCCTGCAGGAAGTATTAAAGATAGAGCCGCTCTTGGAATGATAGAAGCTGCTGAAAAAGAAGGACTTTTAAATTCTAACTCTATAATTTTAGAGCCTACAAGTGGAAATACTGGTATAGCTTTAGCCATGATTGGTCGTCTTAAAGGATATAAAGTTGCTCTAGTTATGCCAGAGACTATGAGCTTTGAAAGAAGAAACTTAATTAAAGCTTATGGTGCTGAATTGATTCTTACTGATGGTAGTAAAGGAATGAATGGAGCTATAGAAAAAGCTTTAGAACTTGCTAGTGAGAATCCTAATTATTTTATACCTCAACAATTTGAAAATATTAATAATCCTAAAAAGCATTATGAAAGTACTGCACTAGAAATAATAAATGATTTACCAAATTTATCTGCCTTTGTTGCTGGTGTAGGTACTTCTGGAACAATTACAGGTATAGGTAAAAAATTAAAAGAATATAATAACTCTGTTGAAATAATTGCCGTCGAACCTTTAAACTCAGCAGTAATATCTGGTAAAAAACCATCACCTCATAAAATACAGGGTATTGGTGCTGGTTTTATCCCTAAACTTTTCGATCCATCAATTGTAGATTCAATAATGACTGTCAGTGATGAAGATGCCTTCAAAACAGCTAATGATTTAGCTAAATTAGAAGGATTATTCCTTGGAATTTCATCTGGAGCAAATGTTTTCGCTGCAATTCAAATAGCGAAAAAGTTAGGTCCTAATCACAAAGTCTTAGCAATTTCTCCAGATGGTGGTGAAAAATATATTTCTATGAATGTTTTTTCATAGCACTAATATAAGGATGTGACTTTAATGTTTAAATATCTTAGAGAAGACTTAAAAACTATAAAAAAGCAAGACCCTGCTATCAAAAGTACTCCAGAAGGATTTTTATATCCTTGTATATATTCACTGCTTTTCTATAGGATTTCAAATAAATTATACAATCATAACTTTTATTTTCTAGCTAGACTGATTTCTCAATTTAGCAGATCCTTAACAGGAATTGAAATTCATCCTGGTGCTAAAATTGGTAGAAGGCTTTTTATTGACCATGGTATGGGTGTTGTAATTGGAGAAACAGCTATAGTTGGTGAAGATGTAGTAATATATCATGGCGTAACTTTAGGAGGTACAGGTCATCATAGTGGTAAACGTCATCCAACTATAGGCAACAATGTAATTATAGGTTGTGGCGCTAAAATTTTAGGTCCTATAACTGTTGGCGATAATTCTAAGATTGGAGCTAACTCTGTAGTAGTAAAACCAATCCCAAGCAATAGTACCGCTGTTGGAATTCCAGCAACAGTTATAAGAACCTATGATCCTCAATTCAAAACAATAGAAGTTATTTAAGAAAAAAAGGTGTCTTTTATATGATTTTAAAAGACACTTTTTTAATTTAAATAAACTTATTTTTGAAATTCTATACCTATGTGTGTTATAATTTTATTTAATATATTTATATATCTTATATAAAATTAAATACAAGTTTCGTATATGCTTAATTATATCAATATACATTAAGGTTTGAGCGTTTCTACCAGGATACCTGAAATTCCTGACTACGAATATAAAGTTAAGATATAAATACATATCTTTATTTAAATGATTAGTTTTAAAACGATTATTTAATATATTCCTAGACAGACAATTGGTCTAGGATTTTTTTAATATAATAATTTAAATGTTACAAATTTATTGGCGGAGGTATAATATGGAAAGTTTAAAAAATAAAATCTTAACTGAAGGTGTTGTTAGAGAAGGAAATATTTTGAAAGTAGATAAATTTTTAAATCATCAAATGGATATAAAATTTTTCAATGAGATTGGAAAAGAATTTAAAGAAAGATTTAAAGATCATAAAATAGATAAGATATTAACTATAGAAGCATCTGGAATTGCTATAGCAGGAATAGCTGCTCAATATTTTGACTATGTTCCAGTAGTTTTTGCTAAAAAAACAGATTCATTGAATATAGATAGCGAACTATATACAAGTAAGGTACATTCATTTACAAAGAAAAAAGATTATACTGTTATGGCATCAAAAAATTTCATTAAAAAAGGTGAAAACATCCTAATAATAGATGATTTTTTAGCTAACGGGTGTGCAGCACTAGGTTTAATAGACATTATAAAGCAAGGGGAAGCTAATGTTGTAGGAGTAGGTATTGTTATAGAAAAAGGATTCCAACCAGGAAGAAAAGTTCTTGAAGAAAAAGATATAAAAGTAGAATCTTTAGCAATAATCGAAAAAATGGATGCTGGAAAAATCTATTTTAAATAATATAAAATACATAACATAAAGTAAGAACCATGAATTTCATATTTCGTGGTTCTTATTTTTAACTATTTATTAATTAACTATATTTCCATAACTTACATTACCAATTTATATGATTTTAATTAGACATAGTTTTCAAAACAAATATAATTATATTATAGCTTGTAGTTATTGGTGAATATAATAATATAATTTTTTAAAATATATTAGCCATCTTTAAAATTTATATTTTTAAACTTTAATTACTATAATTCACCTCGGCAATCAAGCTCCTTTAATTCTTGATTGCCTTTTTTATTGATTAATATATAGGGTTCCAAGTTGACTTTTAAAATTATCCATTTCAAAACTTGGATACCTAAAATAGTGAGACATGCTCCGAATCACTTAAAATTCAATACTTTATCTTGTGTGAAAATATTTTAAAGTTATTGAATAAATTTAAATTGGAGCTTGTTTCCCTATAATAACTTTTAAGGAGGGTTTTTATAAGTGAAAAAAAATGAAAATAAAATTTACTTTATTACAGCAATTGCCACCATACTTATATCTTTTTCTATAATGGTAGCAATAAGCTTTAAAAGTTCAAAAATAGATTTTAAACCCTATAATGAGTTTTTAAATGATTTAAATACCCATTCCGTATCTACTGTTTATTTAGTTCCATCTCCTAAGATAGAAGTTCTTTTAAACAATGGGACAAGCTATTTAACAGATAATCCAGATAGCAATACATTAAGAGAAACATTACTTAGCAAAAATGTTTCCGTAAAAGATAAATCAAATACATATATGTTACAAACAATATCTTCTATATTTTTAATAATTTCTATAGGCTATTTAACTATTTCTACAATTTCTAAAAAGAAATCAAAAGGTGGTATATCATCTTTAAATACAGAGGATGTGTCTTCAGTTGCAAAAGAAAAATTTAATTTTAATTCTTTAGCTGGTAATGAAGAAGCTAAAGAAAGTGTTAAAGATATCGTTGATTATCTTAAGTTTCCCGAAAAGTATAAAAAATATGGTGCTCGTGTTCCCAAGGGAGTAATTTTATATGGAGATCCTGGAACTGGTAAAACTTTGCTTGCTAAGGCTATAGCTGGTGAAGCCAATGTTCCATTTTATGCCGTATCCGGTTCAGACTTTATTCAAGTTTATGTAGGTGTTGGTGCTGGTAGAGTTCGTAACCTATTTAAAAAAGCTAAGGCACATAAAAAAGCTGTTATTTTTATTGATGAAATTGATGCTATTGGTAAAAAACGTAGCAATAGCACTAATGGTAGTTCTGAAGAAAAAGATCAAACACTAAATGCTCTATTGACTGAAATGTCTGGATTCAATGAAGATGAAGGTATAATTGTTATTGCGGCTACTAATAGATTAGATATACTAGATCCTGCCCTTTTAAGACCTGGCAGATTTGATAGACATATTGAGATAGGTCTCCCTGATGTATCAGCAAGAGAAAAAATTATTTCATTGCATCTTAAAAATAAACCTTTTAATGATTTAAATATAAAAGATATAGCAATTAAAACTGCTTATTTTTCCGGTGCTAAAATTGAAAATTTAATAAATGAAGCTGCGATACTTGCTTGTAAGGAATCTAGTGATTTTATTACTAATGAACATATAGACACAGCTTTTTCAACAATAATTGCTGGACATGAAAAAATTAATACTTCATCTTTTAAATATGAAGATAAAAAAATAACAGCCTATCATGAAGCTGGGCATTGTTTAATTTCATTGTTAGAACTTCCTAAAGAAAAAGTATCAAAAGTAAGTATTATTCCAACTACCAAAGGCGCTGGTGGGTACACTTTAACTTTACCTACTGATAAAAGTTATCAAAATTTAGAGTATTTATCAAAAAAAATTATGGTTTTTTTAGGTGGTAGAGCTGCAGAAGAACTTATTTTTGGTAAAAATCATATTACTACCGGTGCTTATAGTGATTTAAAACAAAGCAGTAATATGATTTACAATATGATAGCTGAATATGGTATGGGGAAATCTCTTGGACTTTTAAGACTTTCAGAGATGCCGACATCAATTCAAAATGCTAGTGCTAAAATGGTGTTAGATGAATGTAAAGACACAATAGATACTTTATATTTTAAAACGAAAACACTTTTATTAGACAATATAGATAATCTTAATATTTTAGCTAACGAACTAATGGATAAGGAAACCCTTTCTTATGATTGTATACTAAAATTAATTGAACAAAATAATTAATTTAAAAAATAAAGCTGTAAGATACACCTTACAGCTTTATTTTTATTCAGACAATCCACTTTCCTTAAATTTCTTATTAAATTTTTCAGTTATATTATCTAACGGTTTTTTCAAAATAACACCAATAAATACCGCACCTATAAAATATATTACTAACATTTTTATATCATAAATCACATTATCCCTTATCGGTCCAGCTACTGCTTCCCTCATAACTCCTATTGCATATGTAAATGGTAGAAATGGATTAATAGCTTGGAAAAATGGTGGTGTTACTTCTATTGGAAAAGTCCCTCCAGAGCCTGCAACCTGAAGTACTAATAATATAACTCCAATGGCTTTACCTACGTTACCAAAAACGGAAACTAAAGTATAGACTATCATAGAAAATACTACAGAGGATATTATTGTAGATATTATAAATAATTTCATATTTACAATATAACATCCAAGTAAATACTTATCTCCTATAGCAACAATTAATCCCTGAATAAGTGCTATTGTTAGGAAAAATAAATATTTCCCAAAAAATTTCTCATAATTTTTTAAAATTCTCTTATCGTCAAATTCATATACATCCACAGTTAGTATAGAAGATAGAATTAATGTACCTACCCATATTGCTAAAACTGTATAGAATGGTGACATGGCAGAACCATAGTTAGGAATCTTATATAAATCATTTTCTACTAGTTCCACTGGTGTAGATATAAATGTTTTTGCAACATTAGGATCTATTTTTAATAATTCTAATATTCTATCTACAAGTTTTTCATCTTGAAAAATAGTAGTTTTATCATTAATTTTAGATAAAGTTTCTCTTATATAAGGTAAATTTTTCTTAAGCTCTTCTATTCCCTCTATGCCTAATTCACTACCTTTTTCTCCTACTTCTAATATTTGTTCTACTTTAGGAATATCTCCCTTTGCTTCATTTAATAAATTCAACGAATTATCTATTATTGTGTTTAATTTATTTATAACATTATCTAATGCTGGTTTAATCTCTGAATCAAAAGAATTTATCTTTCCATCTAAAAAGTTAATTATATCATTATTTATATCTTTTAATCCTTCTAGAGCATCCTTACCAATAGTTTGACCTTCGCTTGCAGCTTTAATCAATTGATCTACTACTTGTATTTTTTCATTAATCCTTTGAGAAAAATTCTTCAATTGTGCCGATAATTGCTCTAAAACTTCATTGTTAGCTACATTGTTAATTCTGTCTATAGTATCTACTAAGTTTGTTATCTTTGCATCCATGTTATAAAATAATGTTCGAATCCTTTTAAGCCCATCGGTTACTTCAACTCCATTGGTAGAGTCTACTATTCCTTCTATCACTATATTAATTTCTTTAGCTTTATCCCTTACAAATATTAAGCTTTCTTTTACAAATGGAGCTATAGTGTCTATATCTTCTTTACCTCTTTGAATAAACTTCTCACTCTGATTTCCTACCTCTATTGCTGAATTCAAAGTTTCTTTTAAAATTGGAACATTACTTTCAATTTTATCTATAAATTCCTTAGCGGTTATTGAACCTTCATAAAGTTCATTTACTACTGTTTCAATTTCATCCATATTATTATTTAAGTTAGAGATTACATTAATTAATTTTTTCAAAGTAGGTCTTTGACCTTCAATTTCAACACCTATTTTATTAAAATTTTCAAATATAATACCATTAACCATCTCAATAAAGTTTTTAGATACGGTCTCTTGTAAACTAGATGCACCTTTTTCTGTTATTTTAGGTGCTACTGCATTAATTTTTTCATTAACATTATATATAAGCTGAGGTTTTTTAGGATTTTTCTCTAAAAATGAAGTAATATCTTTTGAAAATGTCTCTGTAATTATGATACTTGCATAATATTTACCATGATTAACTCCATAATCTGCATCCTTTTGATCAGTAAAAACCCATCCAATATCATGATTGTTTTTTAATTCTGAAACAATTTCTTCTCCTAATTTCAAATCAATGTTATCAAATTTATATCCAGAATCTTTATTTACAACAGCTACTTTAATTCCCTTCGTGTTTCCATATGGGTCCCAACAAGCTTTAATATTAAACCACGCATACAATGATGGTAAAATACATAATCCTAAAATAATTATAATTGCAACATAGTTTATAAAAAGCATTTTTAAATCTCTTCTATATATCTGAAATATATTTTTCAACTAATTCACACCTCTCTATTAACAATATTTTAATTAGATATATAGTTATAGATTTACACTTTAATAAAAACTTATGCAAAAACTTATATTATTGCCTTTTAATTTAATTAACAGACTAAATATTTTTATACAACAAAAAAAGATAGCTTAATAGCTATCTTTTTTGGAGCGGGTGAAGGGAATCGAACCCTCGTAACTAGCTTGGAAGGCTAGCACTCTACCATTGAGTTACACCCGCATAATTGTGTTAAAAGTGGTCGGGGTGACAGGGATTGAACCTGCGACCTCATGGTCCCAAACCACGCGCGCTCCCATCTGCGCCACACCCCGATATCAAATTATATATATATTACCATATTTAACTTATTTTTTCAAGTAACTTCAAAAAATAATTGGAGCGGGTGAAGGGAATCGAACCCTCGTAACTAGCTTGGAAGGCTAGCACTCTACCATTGAGTTACACCCGCAAATTGGAGCGGAAGACGAGATTCGAACTCGCGACGTTCACCTTGGCAAGGTGACGCTCTACCACTGAGCCACTCCCGCATATATGGGGTGACCGATGGGACTCGAACCCACGACACCCAGAGCCACAACCTGGTGCTCTACCAACTGAACTACGGTCACCATACATGGTGCGTTTTAAGGGATTCGAACCCCTGGCCCACGCCTTAGAAGGGCGTTGCTCTATCCAACTGAGCTAAAAACGCACATTTACTTGTCAATCATTTAACTTTTGCTCCTGACGACAAAAATAATATTATCATAGTTCTTTTTGTTATGCAAGTATTTTTTTAAAATTTTTGGTGTTTTTTATATTTTTTAAAATAATATAATATATTTACTATAAAAAAACTTAAACCTTACTACATTTTACTTAAAATCATTGTAAATTTACTCTTATTATTTTTCAACCTTACACTTAAAATAAAATAATACCATAAAACCTATTCCAAATAAATCAATTATATTGTAAAATTTTAATTTATGTATCTAAGAAAATATAGAATCAAAACTGTATTACAATCTATTTCTATAGGGAAACAAGCTCCAATTTAAATTTATTCAATAACTTTAAAATATTTTCACACAAGATGTAGTGTTGAATTCTAAGTGATTCGAAGCATGTCTCACTATTTTAGGTATCCAAGTTTTGGAATGGATAATTTTTAAAGTCAACTTGGAACCCCATGTGCGTAAAGCTAAGCCATATTTTTCATGTTTTTCATAACTTTTTTAGTTATAAAAACAAATAAAAAAGCCACTCCTAATA
>NZ_LFRG01000060.1:0-18019 GCF_001573875.1 Clostridium sp. ATCC 25772 | reverse complement strand
CTTATAGAGTTTGAGATTTATTTTTTTGCAAAAATAAAGCTGTGCACTAATTATTTAGTGCGACAGCCCCTTTTTTTATATAAATATATATCTGGGGATATATTGATTCATTCATAATATTAAATTAAAGCCACAAAGGACAAATTAAAATTACAGATTATGGCTTATGCCTTCAATAATTTATTTTTATCATTTTTATTTACAGATACACTTATATTCTCACACTGTTCTCTACTTCCTACAGTTTTAATGATAGAATGATATATTCCATTTGCAATTACTGTAGCCAAATTCATTACAACATAAAGTCTAGTATTTTGTAATACCATAAATTCTAGGGAACCAGATATGTTAACTACTCCAGTAATGCTTAAGTTACCAACACTAGGCAAATCTTTATTAAGGGCTGCTCCAGGAGTGAGTGGTTTAGAATCTATTATTACGTTACCAACACTAGGCAAACTTCCTAGGCATGCATCTATTGCAATTATATATGGATTCTTATATGTAGAATTTATCATAGCTAATGTTTCCACAAGATTTTTAGCATGTATAGGTTTTTCTAGATTACCTAAAATATAAATACCTTTTCTTTTGAGAAATTTTAATTTATCACCTACAAGTGGTCCTAAACTATCTCCTGTAGATCTATCCGTACCAATACATAATATTATTATATCTCTATTATCTTTTAAAATTGGTAAAATTTCTTTAGAAACAGCTTCTCTAATATTATAAGAACAGTCTGAAGCTAAAGAATCAAATTCTAATTTTCTCAAATATATCACTCCTTTTATTGTAATTATTAACCAATAAATAGAATGATATACATTTTTAGAGACAAAATTTTATTAATTATAAATATCACTATAAAAAATGAGCCTTTAATTAGGCTCATTTTTATATTAAAGTGATTTTAATATTTTATTTATAGAATTAAGTGTATAATCGATATCTCTTTCATCATTAAAATATCCTAAACTAAATCTTATAGAGCCATTAGGGTAAGAACCTAGTGCTTTATGAGCAAGTGGAGCACAGTGAAGACCAGTTCTTGTTATAATTCCATATTGATTATCTAACATAAAACCTAGTTCACTATTATCTATTTTAGTTGAATTTATAGATATGGCTGGTGCTCTATCTATAGTCTCTTTACTTCCATGAAGAATTATACTATCTATATTTAAAAGTCCTTCTATAAGTTTTTTGGCAAGGTAATCTTCATGTTCTTTTATTGTAGTTAAACCTTCGTTATTAATAAAGTTTATTCCAGCAAATAATCCTGCAATTCCAGGAGCATTCATTGTTCCACTTTCAAATTTATCTGGCATAAAAGTAGGTTGAAGTACATCAGAAGAAGAGCTTCCAGTTCCACCTTCAATTATTGGATTGCATATATTATTAAAATTATCATCAATTAGAAATCCACCAGTACCCTGTGGACCTAGCAAACTTTTATGTCCAGTAAAAGCAAGAGCATTACAATTAAGATCTTTAAAATTAACATCAATACATCCTGCACTTTGGGCAGTATCAATTATAAAATAGATTCCTTTTTCTTTACAAATTTGTCCAATTTCTTTTAATGGTTGTATACTTCCACATACATTAGATGCTTGAGAAAGTACTACTAATTTAGTATTTTCTTTAATCATAGATTTAAATGATTCTACAGATATAAATCCATCTCTGTTTGCATCTATTATATCTAAATCAATTATGCCATCATTTTTTAAACTATGTAAAGTTCTTAAAGTACTATTATGATCCATAACTGATGTAAGTACATGCCAACCCTTTTTTACAGAGCCCTTTATAAGCATATTAAGGGAATAAGTTATATTGGGAGTGAAAATTACATTTTCTACTTTGTCAAAATGGAAAAAATTACAAACTAATTCTCTACATTGAAATGTAATATGGTTTCCTTCAAGAGAAGAACTAGATGCACCACGACCTATATTAGAACCAACTTGGGTCATATAATCCATTATTGAATTATAAACGGTTTGTGGTTTTGGATAAGATGTAGCACCATTATCTAAATAAACTTTCATGTTAATAAGCCTCCTAAAATCATTTAAAATGTAATGCATTATTATATATAAACAAAAGTTTTCAATTATAAAATAATGTTTATATACAAATTTTAATTCAAAAGAAAGATATATATAATATACTATTACAATAACGAATAGATTAAGAAAAGCTATTTGCTATTGTAATAGTATTTTTAACTCTTTCTTTGTTATAATATAAGTGTAAGCATTAAGTAAAATTATATTTATAAAACTATATGGAAAATAAGCTTTATTATAGTATAAATACATATTAATATAAATACAAATAGAAACTTATAATTAAAAATTTAGGGGGAATTTAAAGTGAGTAAAGTAATTGATTGTAAGGGGTTAAACTGTCCGCTACCAGTTATAAATACAAAAAAATACTTTGATGGAATAGAAAGTGGACTGGCAACTACAGTTGTTGATAACGAAGTAGCTAAAAATAATGTAATGAAGTTTGCAGAAAATGCAGGTTTTAAGGTTAATTTTGAAGAAAAAAATAGTTTATATTACATAAATATAAATAAGGGAAATGTAGAAGGAAAAGTTGAAATAGAAATAGAAGATAAAAAGACTTTTTCAATAGTAGTTGGAAGTGATAAATTAGGTTCTGGTGATGATGAACTAGGAACTGCATTAATGAAAAGCTACATGTTTGCTCTTTCAGAAGCAGAGATAATACCAGATAAACTATTATTTTTAAATAGTGGTGTTAAGTTAGTAGTTAAAGATTCAGAGGTACTTGAAAGCTTAGAAAGGCTAAAAGAAAGAGGCGTTGAGATATTAAGTTGTGGACTATGCTTAGATTTTTATAAAATGAAAGATTTAGTTCAAATTGGGGAAATAACAAATATGTATGCTATAATAGAATGCATGAATAGTAGTGATAAAACTATAAAACTATAAACGTAGGAGATAAAAATGGATAAATACTATATTTTAGTTTTTAACAATACTCACGAAGCTATGAAGGCTGAAAGTGTATGTAAAAGTGAAAAAATAAAACCAACAATGATGCCCACACCATCGTATATAACTAAAAGCTGTGGAATAAGCTTAAAAGTTGATGAAATACAGTTTAAGAATGTAAAAGAATTAATAAATAATGAGAAATTTACAATAAAAAGTATATATTTAAAAGATAAAACTTCTTATTGTGAAGTATCAATTTAAGATTTACAAGGCTCTAATTAAATTCATTATATAATTTAATTAGAGTTTTTTTGTTATAAAATATCCTGAAATTTAGTTTAAAATATAAAAAAGTTGTCAAATAATATAGTATAATGGAAGACGCTATAATATATAAAATAACTTTAAGATAGGTGGGGTTAACAATGAAAGAGTTTGATATCGGTGATATTGTTGAAACTAAAAAAGCCCATGCTTGTGGCAGTAAAAATTGGCAAGTTATAAGGGTAGGAGCAGATGTTAAAATAAAATGTTTAGAGTGTGGCAGGATAATTATGTTGCCTAGAACAAAGTTTGTAAACTCTATTAAAAAAGTTGTTGGGAAAATAGATGAATAAAAAACAAATATTAAGTTATTTACCTAAAATTAATAAATTATAAAAATTCAATTATATGTTGATTTTTAAAATTTAAAGTGATAAAATGTATAAATGGAATCCCTGCTGTACAAAGTATAGCCGTTAGTCCGAGGGGAGGAGGTGAAACTAATGAGATTATATGAAACTATATTCATATTACACCCATCATTAGACGAGGAGGCTGTTAAAGCTAACATCGAAAAATTTAAAGGTGTAATAGAAAATAATGGTGGACAAATCGAAAACGTTGATGTTTGGGGCAGAAGAAAACTTGCTTACGAAATCGCTAAAGTTAACGAAGGCCACTACACTCTAGTAAACTTCAGAGCTGATTCTGAATTACCAAAAGAGTTAGACAGAGTATTTAGAATATCTGACGCAGTTATCAGACATATCATAATTAATGCAGAAAACTAATAGGTGGTGTTTTAAATGAATAAGGTTGTCTTGATTGGAAGATTAACAAAAGACCCAGAGTTAAAGTTTACTCCAGGTGCAGGAACAGCTGTAACCACTTTTACAATAGCCGTTAATAGAAAATTCAAAAGAGAAGGTCAACCAGATGCAGACTTCATACCAGTTGTTGTATGGGGAAAGCAAGCTGAAAGTACTGCAAATTACATGAGTAAGGGAAAACTTATAAGTGTAGCAGGAAGAATAGAGACTCGTTCTTATGAAGCTAAAGACGGTACAAGAAGATATGTTACTGAAGTTGTAGCAGATGAAGTTCATTTCCTTGAATGGGGAGATAAATCTTCAAACGGAAATACAACATCTAACAATAGTTATGGAAACGGAGGCTTCCAAAGGGATGATTATGCATCTTCGGACATAACTCCAATGGATAGCAACGAGGACATACCATTTTAATAGGTAAGGAGGAAAGCGTAATGTCAATGGATCGTAGAAGAGGCGGAAACAGAAAAAGAGCAAAAAGAAAAGTTTGTGCTTTTTGTGTTGATAAAGCTACAAGCATAGATTATAAAGATATAAACAAATTAAGAAAGTACGTTACAGAAAGAGGTAAAATATTACCAAGAAGAATTTCTGGAAACTGTGCTAAACATCAAAGAATGTTAACAGTATCTATAAAAAGAGCTAGAAACATAGCTTTATTACCATTCACAACAGAATAGTAATTAAAGATGAACATAAAAGCAACAACTTTAGTTGTTGCTTTTATTATTTTTATCTATTTATGGTTCACACTATCAAAAGTATGAGCCTATTTTTATATAAGTAAACTATAAAATATCTATTATTTTATAGTGAAAATACAGAAACTTCTTTAATTTTAAAAAATAATGTATCTTTTATATTTTTATAATAATTTTTATAGTATAATATAAACCATAATATGTAAATTTATAAATTGATTTAAAATGTGCTATACTTGGAGTATAAAAGCTTTGTTGCATCATAGTAAAAAAGAATCTAAAATAGATTTATAGCTTAAGAAAGGGTTGTGAAATATGAGAAAAGGCGATTTTAATATTATGGGAAATGTTAAAATTATAGAAAACTTAAAGGCTGATTTATTGTGCATCATTGGGGATTTTTTTAAGCTTTTAACTAGAGGTGGAAATGTTGCTCAAGAAGCTATTTTAGACTGTATTTCTGGGGCTATTATAGTTTTATACGTGTTAGGTGAAAGGCTTGGATACACTCACTTAGCAATAGATGAGACTATGAAGAAAAAACTTAAAATAGGAATAATTGAAGAAGATCCTATGGAAAAGGATGGTAAAGATTTAAGCAAGTTATACAATCATCTTAAAGAGAGAAACTAATGGAGGAAAAAATGAATAAAGAGAAATACACTACGAAGGCTATAGTTGAAGTAGGACTTATATCTGTAGTTATGTTTATGATAGTGCTTATGTCTACGTATTTACCCATACTGCAGGTTTTAGGAGGATGTTTTCTTCCTATACCAATTGCTATCTTATATTTAAGATACAATTTAAATGTAGCAGGGGCAGGCGCGGTTATAAGTTTTATTTTAACAGCATTTTTAGTAAATCCTATAACTGCAATTTTCTTTGGAATAAACTATGCAATTGTAGGGATTACATTAGGCTATTGTATAAAGCAGAATAAAAAACCATATAATCTTTTTGTAACGATATTTTCTGTAACAATTTTGGTTATAACTTTAACAATAGTATTTTATGTATTATTCGTTGAAAGGCTAACTATACCACAATTCTTAAATGATACTATTTCATCTATAAATAGTTATGCTATAAGTATTATAGACGAAACTAAAAATGCTTATATAAAAATGGGAGCACCAGATCAGATAATAGATACTATAGAATTATCCAAAAAAATGGTTAGTAGAGAGTATATAATAGCATTTATACCACCAACACTACTTATTCAAGGTTTTATTTTAACCTATATAACAATTGTTTTAAATAATAGTATATTAAAGAAACTAAAAATTAAATATGTTAAAGCAATGTCCTTTGCAGACTTTTATGTAAGCAATTTAGTTGGAGCTGCATTAATTGGTATTATGTCAATATCTATTATTTTAAAATCAAAAGGAATAGATAGTGCTATTTATCCAATGACTATATCAATGGTACTAGTGGAGTTTGTATTAACTATTAACGGGATAGCTGCAATAAGTTATTTTTTTGTAAGAAAGAAAAAGCTATCACCTATAGCAGTTACTATTATAATTATCATAACGTATCCTATGGGACTAGGTAAGTTATATGCATTAATTGGTCTTATAGAAATGCTGTTTGACTTTAGAAAATTAGATCCACATAGGATATTTAAAGGTAAAGGAGCTTGATATGAACAATAAAGGAGATAAGTACAACTATTTTATAGGAAATGATAAATTTTACATGGTAATAATAGGATTGCTTATACTAACTGTTTTTCTATTGGAACATTACCTTTTAGGTGTATTTTTAATTGTCCTATATGGAGGATTAATTGTTTATAATATAAAGCATATTAGAGACAATAACAATCAATGGTCTAAGCTTATAGATAATGTATCATCTAAAATGGATACTGCTACATCCAGTACATTATCAAATTTCCCATTTCCTTTTATTATGGTAGGAACAAAAGGAAATATATTATGGTACAATCAAAATTTGGCTTCTAAATTAGATGATAAAAAAGTCCTTGGCGAGAGTATTAGGGAACTTATAAAAGAGTTTAATGTAAAGCAAGTATTAGATGGTAAGAAGAATATATATAAATCAATTAAAATAGGAGAAGATTACTACGATATACATATTAATATAGTGGAAGATGATGGATTGCAACAAGATGGAAAAATAATCTTACTATATTTTTATGATGTCACAGAAAAGCAACAACTATTAGATAGTATAAATGATAATAAAGAGAGTGTAATTTTAATAGAAGTTGATAATTTAGATGAAGTAATAAAGAACACAGAGGAAGACTTAGCACCTCAATTAGTAGCTGATATTGAAAAAACTATAAATAGCTATGCACAGAGTATGAAAGCTATGATAAGAAAATATCAGGCGAATAAGTATGTTATAAGTGTTCAAGATAAATATATAGAAAAAGAACTTGAGAAAAAATTTGATATATTAGATACAGTAAGAGAGATAAATGTAGGAAATAAATTAGCTGTAACATTAAGTATTGGAGTAGGTAGAGGCGGAAATACTCCAGGTCAAAATGAAGAGTTTGCAGAAACAGCTAAAGATTTAGCCTTAGGTAGAGGCGGAGATCAAGCTGTTGTTAAAAATTTTGAAAAATTATCTTTTTATGGTGGAAAGACTAAGGAAATTGAAAAAAGAACTAAAGTAAGAGCTAGAGTTATAGCTCATGCGCTATTAGAACTTATAAATGATAGCAGCAATGTATTTATTCTAGGACATACAAATTCAGATATTGATTGTGTTGGAGCTGCAGTTGGCTTGTATAGTACAGTTAAATCTATTGGAAAAGATGCATATATAATTGTAGACATAAAGAATAATTCTGTAGATCAATTTATAAAAAATTTAAAAGCTGATGGGAATTATGAAGATGTTTTTATAACTCCAGAAAGAGCTTTGTCTATGAAGGACGAAAAGAGTATACTAATAATAGTAGATGTTCATAATGAAAGTCATGTTTTATCTATGGATGTAGTTAATGCTTTTGAAAAAATTGTTATAATCGATCATCATAGAAAAGCTAAAGACTATATAAGTAATACGCTTTTAAGCTATACAGAAACTTATGCATCATCAACATCAGAACTTGTAACAGAATTAATTCAATATATGGTAGATAAGCCAAATTTAAAATCTATGGAGGCTATTGGTCTTTTGGCAGGAATTTGCTTAGATACTAAAAATTTTAATTTTAAAACAGGGGTGAGAACCTTTGAAGCAGCAGCATTTTTAAGGAAGCTAGGTGCTGATACAACTGAGGTTAAGAAGATATTTAGAGAGGACTTACAAACATATATTTCAAAAACAGAGGTTATGAGAAAAGCCAATGTGAAAAATGGAATAGCAGTTGCAGTATGTCCACCAAATATAGAATATAATGTATTAAGTGCACAAGTAGCGGATGAGTTGCTAAATATTACAGGTATTCAAGCATCCTTTGTTATTGTTAAAATGGGAGTAGACGCATATGTAAGTGGAAGATCTCTTGGAGATATTAATGTTCAAGTTATACTTGAATCCCTTGGTGGCGGCGGACATTTAACAATGGCAGGTGCTAGAATAAAATCCGTTACATTAGATGAAGCAGAAAAATTGTTAAATCAAGCTATAGATAAATACTTAAGGGAAGGTGACAAATAATGAAAGTTATATTATTAAAAGATGTAAAAAATGTAGGTAAAAAAGGAGAGGTCATAAACGCAGCTGACGGATATGCTAGAAATTACTTGTTTCCAAAAAAATTAGCTCAAGAAGCTAATGATGCAAACATGCATATTTTAAACAAGAAAAATGAAGCAGAAAGAAAGAAAAAATTAGAAGAGATGGAAGCAGCTCAAGAAGTAGCAGCATCACTTAAGGATAAAGAAGTAAAAATATCTGCAAAAAGCGGAGATAATGGCAGATTATTTGGAGCTATAACAAGCAAAGATATAGCAGCAGCCTTAGAAAAACAATACAATGTAAAAGTAGATAAGAAAAAAATTGTTACAGATACAATAAAAACTATGGGAACTTTTGAGATAGAAGTAAAAGTATACCCAGAAGTATCAACTAAAATTAAGGTTGTTGTTAGTGAACAATAATAATTTTGAAAACTGAAGGGAGGTCGCTTTGGTGAGGATAGTGCTTGGTATGCTCACTAAAGCGGATTAATTTTGAAAAAGTTATCAGTTAATGACATAGAAAATAAAGGATTGGAACAAGAAATACCTTTTGATATTGAAGTAGATGTTTTATATGAATTAATGTACAAGGTTTTGGATGATGGATCAATAAGATCTAGAATAGTAAAGTTTAAACTTCAAAAACTTATAGAAAGCAAAAATCCGTATAAAAGATTGTTTGCTATAAATAAAATAATAAGTAATGGAAAAGGTGTTGATGTTATACCTAGTAGCATTAATGAGCTAGAGGTTTTAGAGGAAACAAGCAAAATATTAGCAGATGTAGTTGCTAAAAGATATGTCCAAAATAAAATTGAAAAGGATGTAGAACATCATTTAAATGAAAAACAGGACAAGTACATAGACGAAATAAGACTTGGCATAATAAAAAAGCAAAAGGGTTGTGAAAATGCAAAAACTCTTAAAAAATATGCAGAGCTTGAAGTGTTAGATTCTAAGAAACTAACTAAAAGTGTTATGGCTATGTTAAGACCTGAAAGTTTTTCAGAAATAGTTGGACAAGAAAGAGCTATAAAATCATTAATATCTAAAATGGCTTGTCCATATCCACAACATATATTACTTTATGGACCTCCAGGGGTAGGTAAGACAAGTGCAGCACGTTTAGCTTTAGAAGAAGCTAAAAAGTTATCTTATACTCCATATGACAATGAAGCAAAATTTGTTGAGGTTGATGGTACAACTCTTAGATGGGATCCAAGAGAAATTGCAAATCCGCTTTTAGGTTCAGTACATGACCCTATATATCAAGGAAGTAAAAGGGATTTAGCAGAAACTGGAATACCTGAGCCAAAACCAGGTTTAGTTACAGAGGCTCATGGTGGAGTGTTGTTTATTGATGAAATAGGCGAATTAGACACGATACTTCAAAATAAAATATTAAAAGTGTTAGAGGATAAAAGAGTTGAGTTTTCATCTTCATATTATGATCCAGATGATGACCAAACGCCTAAATATATAAAATATCTTTTTGAAAATGGGGCACCAGCAGATTTTGTTCTTATAGGTGCAACAACAAAGGATCCAAGTGAAATAAATCCGGCATTAAGATCTAGATGTACAGAAGTATATTTTGAACCATTATCACAAAATGATATAGAAAAAATAGTTATAAACGCTGCAGAAAAATTAGAAGTTAAACTAGAAAATGGTGTAGCAAGAGAAATAAGTAGATATACTATTGAAGGCAGAAAAGCTGTAAATATATTAGCAGACGTTTATGGATATGTTCTATATAATGATAAAAAAAGAAAAGAAACTATTCTAACTCTTAAAGATTTGCAACAGGTTGTATCTATAAGTAGATTAAAACCATATGAGCAATTAAATAGTAAAAAGGGTAAAGAAGTTGGACAAGTATACGGACTAGGAGTAGCTGGTTATTTAGGATCAACACTAGAAATAGAAGCAGCAGTATTTAAAGCTAAGGAAAAGGGCACAGGAGCTGTGAGATTTAATGAAACAGCAGGTTCTATGGCTAAAGACTCAGTATTTAATGCGGCTTCAGTTATAAGAAAAATAACAAATAAAGATATAAAAGACTATGATATCCATGTAAATGTTGTTGGTGGAGGAAATATAGATGGTCCTTCAGCAGGAGCAGCAATAACTGTATGTATAATAAGTGCTCTTTTAGATAAGCCATTAAGACAAGATGTTGCAATAACTGGGGAAATTTCTTTAAGAGGGAAGGTTAAACCAGTTGGAGGAATATTTGAAAAAGTTTATGGCGCTAGAAGAAAAGGCATTAAAACTATTATTGTTCCAAAGGATAATGAGAATGAAGTACCTATTGGATTAGAGGATATAGAAGTTAAAATTGTAGATACTATAGATGAGTTAATGGAAATAGTTTTTTAAAATTAAAATATAACCCTGCTTAAATTCTTAATAGCAGGGTTATAATTATTTATATAAGAACTTTTAAAGCATATAAGGTAAATTGAAGTATATGTATAGACTTTACCTATATGCTGTTTTAAGATTATAATATATAAAATGATGATAAATAATAAAATAAGTTATATCTAGTATATAGATATAACTTATATAAAAATAGTATAGGTAACCTTTCTACTAACGTTAATAGTGACAAAGGGTTACTTTCGTAGTGAAAATTTTAAAGTTTTTAAATGAAGTCTTATATATTATAAGATGTAAATGAAATATAATTCTTAGAAATGAGATTATAAAAGAAGTTTAATATAAATAAGATACGTAGGACTTTACTTATGTAAGGTTCCATTGAAATAGGTACAATTAGTGTTGAAAGGAGATAATATTTATGGATGCAACTCTTAGAAGTATGCCACATAATATAGAGGCAGAACAGTCTGTTATAGGTTCTATGCTTATAGATAAAAGTGCCATAGCACAGTCTGCAGAGACACTGCAGGGTGAAGACTTTTATAGAGATAGTCATAAGGTAATTTTTAAATCTATAAGAGAGTTATATCAAAAGGATATACCTGTTGATATGATAACTCTAATAGAACATTTAAGATCTAACGATAAGTTAGATGCTGCTGGTGGAATATCATACATAACGGAAATAAGTTCATCTGTACCGACAACAGCGAACTTGAATTCATATATAAAAATTGTAGAAGAAAAATCTACACTAAGAAAGTTAATAAAAAGTTCTACAGAAATAATTGAAAATTGCTATACTAAACAAGATAATGTAGAAGGTGTTATAGATTTAGCAGAGAAGGCTGTTTTTAATATCTCAGAAGAGAAAAACACAAGTGATTTTGAACATATGAGTGTTGTTTTAGAAAGAGGATTTGAAGAAATCGAAAGAATTTATAATAATAAAGGCGAAACAACAGGGGTTCCATCAGGTTTTAAAGATTTAGATGACAAGACATCTGGATTTCAAAGTGGTGATATGGTTCTTATTGCAGCAAGACCATCTATGGGAAAAACAACTTTTGCACTAAACTTAGCACAATATGCAGCTTTAAGAGCTGGGAAAAGTGTAGCTATATTTTCACTTGAGATGAGTAAAGAGCAACTTGCATATAAACTTTTATGTGCAGAGGCAAATGTAGATATGCTTAAATTAAGAACTGGTAACTTAGATGAAAAGGATTGGGAAAATATAGCAAGAGCATCTGGTCCATTAGCAGATGCTAAAATATTTATAGATGATACAGCCGGTATTTCTATAATGGAAATGCGTTCTAAATGTAGAAGATTAAAGATTGAGCATGGAATAGATATGATATTAATCGACTATCTTCAATTGATGAGTGGTAGTGGAGGAGAAAGTAGACAACAAGAGGTTTCAGAGATATCAAGAAGTATAAAAGCTATAGCTAAAGAGCTTAAATGCCCAGTGGTAGCATTATCACAATTATCTCGTGCGCCAGAGCAACGTGCAGATCATAGACCGATGCTATCGGATTTAAGAGAGTCTGGATCTATTGAGCAGGATGCTGACCTTGTTATGTTTTTATATAGAGATGAATATTATGATAAAGAAACAGAAGATAAAAATATAGCTGAATGTATTATAGCTAAACAAAGAAACGGTCCTGTTGGAACAGTTAAACTAGCATGGCTTGGACAATATAGTAAATTTGGTTCTTTAGATGTAATTCATAGAGAATAATATTTAAAAATTTAGGGCTCTTGCTTTCATATTTAAGGGGCAAGAGTCTTTATAATTTAATAGTAAAGTAAAAAGTTATTATAATAAAAATAAAATTAGACAAAATAATTTCTATATAAAAAATTAATAATTTCTATTTAAGAGAAGTTTTTTATATATAAATTATAAATAAAGTAATATGTAAATATAAAGATTAATATAAGATAATATAACAATAAAAAGTATTTTAAATGATATATACATATCTTCATAGATAGATAAATAATATTTAGTTTCAAGGAGAAATACAATGGAATCAAAAAAAAATGAAAACTTTTTAATAAAGAAAATACATGAATTTACAAAGGGAGAAAGAATTGAAAACTATTTTTTAATTAAAACCATGGAGTGTAAATTTACAAATAATAGTACTACAAATAAATATTTAGATTTAACTTTAACAGATAATAGTGGAACTATAAATGCTAAGCTTTGGGAAGTGCCAAAGGAGCTTGAAACAATGTTTAAAGAAAATATGATGGTGAGAGTTAGAGGAACTGTAAATGAATATAGAGGAAAGCTTCAACTTAAAATAGATAGAATAAGAAAGCTAAATGATGAAGATAATGTAATTGTTGAAGATTTTGTTCCAACAGCTCCTTATAAAGCAGAAGAAATGTATGAATTATTATTAGATTATATATGCAAAATAGATAATGATCATATTAGAAATATAACTGAGAAAATTATTTTAAGTTTTGAAGAAAAACTTATGTATTACCCAGCAGCAAAATCAAATCATCATGCTGTAAAAGGAGGATTATTATATCATGTAACAACTATGTTAAAAGCAGGAGAGGCACTTTTAAATATATATACAGACCTAGACAAGGATTTACTATTTGCAGGTGTAATACTTCATGATATAGCTAAAATTTATGAGATGGATTCTAGTGATCTTGGAATAGTATCACAGTATACAGTGCAAGGTCAATTACTTGGGCATATAATTTTAGGAATAAATTTAATAGATACTGTTGGAAGAGATGTAAATGCAGATAAAGAGATAATTATTTTATTGCAACATATGATACTTACACATCACTATGAACCTGAGTACGGAAGTCCTAAAAAACCAATGATACCGGAGGCAGAATTATTACATCATTTAGATGTTATGGATGCAAGATTGTATGATATGAGAAAAGTTTTAAAAGACGTTGAGTGCGGAGAATTTTCAGAAAGAGTATGGAGTTTAGATAACTTAAATATATACAAAAGCTATTTAAGTAAAAATAAGAGCAAATAAGCGAAAAATTTATATAATTAACCGAATAACGTTCGTGGAGTTTGTTGACGATAAATGTCGATTTTGATAACATATATTGCGGAGTAAATTTTTAAGTACTACAGATAATAATTATATAGTGAAACAAGCTGGAAATTTAAGTTATATATATAATTAAAATATTTATTATAATTTTAAAATTATAATAAGTATAAGGATATAAGCTTGGTATCACTTTTTTAGGAATTAAAGTTTTTCATATGTAAGTTAATTGATGATTTTAAGTTCCTATGCAATTAACATAGTAAAAATCTTTATCTATATTTTAAATATAAGATGTAGAAATTGAAAGATGAAGGAGAGTAATTAACATGTCATCATTTGTAATTTTAGGAGCCCAATGGGGAGACGAAGGTAAAGGAAAAATGACAGATTATCTAGCAGAAAAAGCAGATGTAGTTGTTAGATTTCAAGGTGGAAACAATGCAGGCCATACTGTTGAAGTAGGAGATAAACAATACAAACTACATTTAATTCCTTCAGGAATACTATATAAAGAAAAATTAAATGTAATAGCAAATGGTGTAGTTGTAGATCCAGAAGCACTATTTAAGGAAATTGAGTACTTAGAAGGCTTAGGTGAAAACATAACTCCCGATAGATTAGTGATAAGTGATAGATCACAGGTCATAATGCCATATCACAAAGTACTTGATGCTTTAAAAGAAGAAGCAAGAGGAAAAAATGATATAGGAACAACTCGTAAGGGTATAGGACCTTGTTATACAGATAAATTTGAAAGATGTGGAATCAGAATTTGTGATTTAATAAAACCAGAAATTTTAAGAGAAAAATTAGAGCAATATCTACCAGATAAAAATGATATGATAACAAAAATTTATGGTGGAGAAGCTTTAGATATAGATACGGTATATGAAGCATACGTTGAATATGGTAAAAGAATAAAACCTTTTGTATCTGATACATCAGTAAGAATATTTGATTCTATAAAGGCAGATAAAAAAGTTTTATTTGAAGGTGCGCAAGGAACACTTTTAGATATAGATTTTGGTTCTTATCCATATGTAACATCTTCAAACACAATTGCCGGTGGATTATGTACTGGAGCAGGAATTGGACCAACAATGCTTGATAGCGCAGTAGGTGTTGTTAAGGCTTACACTACAAGAGTTGGTAAAGGACCATTCCCCACAGAATTAAATGATGAAACTGGAAATTGGATAAGAGAAAAAGGTCATGAATATGGAGTAACAACTGGAAGAAGCAGAAGATGTGGATGGTTAGATCTTGTAATATTAAAGACAGCAGCAAGAGTTTCAGGATTAACAAGCTTTAGCGTAACTAAAATAGATACGTTAGCAGGACTTGAAAAATTAAAAATATGTGTTGGATATAAGTTTGAAGATAAAGTTATAGATTACTTCCCAGCAAGTTTAGAAGATTTAGGTAAATGTGAACCTATATATGAAGAGTTCGATGGCTGGGATGATAGCGTAGCAGATGCTAGATCTTATGAAGAATTACCTGAAAATGCTAAAATATATTTAAAGAGAATAGAAGAATTTACAGGAGTTAAAATAGCAATAGTTTCTGTAGGTCCAAGAAGAGATCAAACTATGATGATTAATGAACTTTAATTTATAGAAAATATAAAATACCTTATAGAGTAGAATGAAAAGTCTATTTATAAGGTATTTTTATATTGATAAGAGTATAAAATAAAATTGTAATACTATATTAAATAAATAAAGATATTCTATTTAAATTTCAAATAGGTAACATATATTACGTGCGTTACCTACAAAATAATATATAATATAAGCATAAATAATAATTAACAGAGAACAATAAAATATAATTAAATTTAATAAATGAGGTGTTACATATGAAAATAACTAAAGATATGAAAATTGGAGAAATCGTTAGAAATTATCCAGAAAGCATAGAAATATTAATGAACTTTGGAATGGGATGTGTAGGATGTCCATCAGCACAAGCTGAAACAATAGAAGAGGCTGCAGCTGTTCATGGATTAAATTTAAACGCATTACTAGAAGCTTTAAATAAATAATAAAAGCAAGAAATAGCTATCTTAAGATAAATATATTTTAAGATAGCTTTATATTTATTTATTTTTTAAGCTATTTGCAACAACTGCGCCAGAACTCCATGCCCATTGAAGGTTAAAACCACCGCAATCCCCATCTACATCTAGAATTTCACCAGCAAAGAAAAGATTGTCTATTAGATTTGATTCTAGTGTAGAATTATTAACCTCTGTAGTATCTATGCCACCGGCAGTGACTTGGGCATTGTCAAAGGATTTTGTTCCTGTAACTTTAAATTTCCAACCTTTTAAAATGTTAATTAAAGCATCTTTTTCTTGCCATTCTAATGACCAGCAAGGTTTGTGAATATCTTCAATATTACATTCCTTTAATATGATTGGTATGAGTTTTTTATTTACAATTCCTATTAATGCATCAGATATAGCTCTATAGGAATTTATTCCAAAATGATTTTCTAAGAAATCCGTTAAGGCATCTTCACTAAATTTAGGCATTAAGTCTACAGAAATAAAAACATCTTTATTTTTAGTAATGTTGTAAGATGCAATTCTACTAAGTTGTAGTATTGGTGGGCCAGATATTCCATAGTCAGTAAATAATATTTCTCCAAATTCACTACGAACAAGTTTTTTATCTACATATATATCAGTGTTTCCATCAAACTTAACACCTGATATAGCTTTAAGTTTTTTATAATCTAGTTTAAGCTGTACAATAGCTGGAACAGGATTAATTATTGAGTGGCCTAAAGTTTTAGATAATTTAAGGCCTGAACCATCAGAACCAGTTTTAGGGTAGCTCTTTCCACCGGTAGCAATGACTAGTTTATTACAAGTGAAAAATTCATCATCAGTGCATTGAATTTTAAAACTTTTGTTTTTATAAATATTACATACTTTTTTATTTGTATAAATAGGTATGCTACGTTCTTCAAGTGCTAATAATAATAAATCAACGACTGAAGATGCTTGCAGTGACATAGGATACATTTTGCCATCTTCTAAAGTAGTTAAATATATTCCAATTGAATTAAAAAAGTTTATAGTATCTTGTAAAGTAAATTTCTCTAAGGTAGTAATAAAGAAATTTTTATTAGAGCTATGATATCTTAATGGTGATAAATTTTTGTTTGTTATATTGCAACGACCGTTACCAGTTGTTAATATTTTTTTGCCAATTCTATCAGTACTTTCAAGTATAGCAACATCTAAACCCATGTCTTTGCACAAAATAGAAGTAATAATTCCAGAGGCACCGCCTCCGATTATAATAATATCGTGATTCAAATAAATTTCCCCTTTCTAAGTGAAAGTTATAGAGCTAAAAATTACTCTATATAAATATAAAATAAAATTGTAAAATTCTTGTAAACAAGTTTAAAAAAAATAAATATGTAAAAGATATAGGTATGTACATTGCAAATTTAAAATATCTACAAGAGTAAGTAAATACCTAAATTATTTAAGTTCAATAATTTATTTTAGAATAAAATTTTTGTACAATTCATTAATAAATTAAAAATATATATAGATTTATTATATATTATAACCGTTATAATTAAATAACATCAAATGAAGTTTTAAAATATATAGTGATTAAAATAGAAAATAATAAATAATTATACAAAAAGGTAATTTTGGCAGTGAAAAAGAAAGATTTAAGTCTAAATATAGCCTAAAAAATCACTTTTTTACATGAATTTTTCAACAAAAGTGGTAATAAAATAGTAAATTAGCTTAGTTGTAATCTATTTTAACTAGTTTAAACAGAAGAAAGTGCTAAATTTTAAAATAAAATAAAAAAATACGAAAAAATATATAAAAAAATGTTGACATTAATAAAGAGTTTAGGTATTATATTACTTGTCGGGTGCGAAGGAAACTATGCACAAGACCTAACAAAAGCAAAAGGACATATGGCTCCTTGGTCAAGCGGTTAAGACACCACCCTTTCACGGTGGTAACAGGGGTTCGATTCCCCTAGGAGTCACCATTTAGTGGTCGCATAGCTCAGCTGGGAGAGCATCTGCCTTACAAGCAGAGGGTCACAGGTTCGAGCCCTGTTGTGACCACCA
>NZ_LFRG01000006.1:0-108064 GCF_001573875.1 Clostridium sp. ATCC 25772 | reverse complement strand
GAATTCTTAATTCATAATTCTTAACTAAATATATTTGCACTTATTTTTCTCAACTGATAACAAAAATTTGATGAATAAATTTAAATTGGAGCTTGTTTCCCTATAGTTATAACGGATTTAAATAATGTGTTTATAATATATATGTTTACATTACATCAATAGAATTACAAAATGAGTATATAAGATTTGTTGAACAAGTGGACAAATTGAATTTGAGTTTCTATATTCTAAGATATTTAATGTACCTATTTCTGCAAATTTTATAAATTCTAAATGAATCATAAATAAACCTTTATCCCATCATTGATAAACTAGTGATAGGGCAAAGGTTTATTTATTTTAAGGATATATAATATGAAATTTAAAATTGATAAAGCAACAAAAAAATTAAAGGCTATAAAGGATGTGAATTTGAATCCCAAGCCTAGTATATGGCGCTTTTAGGACATAATGGAGCTGGGAAAATAACATTTATGGAATGATGGTAGTAAATCTAAAGCATAGAAGAAAAATAAATGCTAAGAGGGTTATGTAAACATAAGGTGGTGGAAGTAATAGAAGAGTATAATTTAATCAGCTAGGAATGATAAATAAAAAATTAATATATATAAGTATATACGTGAATGTTAAGTTTAGTTGATAGAATTTAAGCTATATTTTGAATACAATAAGTATAGGAGGTATGAAAAGTATGATTAGTACGAATTTAAAGAGGTTAAGAAAAAATCACCAATATACACAAGAGGATGTAGCTGAAAAGATTAATGTTTCTAGACAGTCAGTAGCAAAATGGGAAAATGGTGAATCTACACCGGATATAGATAGTTGTGTTAAACTTGCAAAATTGTATAATGTCAAGATAGATGATTTAGTTAATCATTCGGAAGAAGAATCAGGAATTGTAGTACCTCCTAAAGGAAAGCATTTTTTTGGAGCTGCTGTAGTTGGGGAACGTGGTCAGATTGTTATTCCAAAGGAAGCAAGAGAGATATTTAATATAAAAGTAGGAGATAAGTTATTGATATTAGGAGATGAGGAAAGAGGAATTGGAATTGTTCATCAACGTGATTTGATAAATTTTGTAGGTAGTATAGGAATAGCAAGAAAGGAAGAATAATTTTAAAGCAAAAATTTATAAAAGGGTGGTTAAAATATGAGTAAAATAGTGTTTTTCAGTATTCCTGCACATGGACACATTAATCCTACAATTGAAGTAGTTCGTGAGTTAGTAGATAGAGGAAATGAAGTATTATATTACTCTTTTAATGAATTCAAAGATAAAATTGAAGGTGCTGGAGCAAAATGTATTTGTTGTGATGAGTATCTTCCCCAATTGCATCCTAGTGATGAAAAAAAATTGGTAAGGATTTTTCAGCGTTAATTGAGATGGTTGTAGATACTACTTTAGCTTTAGATGGGAAAATTTGTAGAGAACTTAAAGTCTTTAATCCAGACTGTATTGTATCAGATTCGTTAAGTTTTTGGGGGAAGTTATTTGCAAAAAAACTTAATATTCCATATGTATGTTCTACAACAACTTTTGCATTTAATGAGCATACGGCAAAACTAATGAAAAAAGGTTTAAAAGAATTTATAGTTATGATTTTAGGAATGAATCACATTAATAAGAAAATAAAGCTTCTGCAAAATAGAGGATATGATGTTAAGAGTTTTCTTTCCATGATTACAAATGATAATGATACAAATACTATCGTGTACACATCAAAGGAATTTCAGCCACTGGTGGAGACTTTTTCTGATAAGTATTATTTTATAGGACCATCAGTGCCTAAGGTGATTGTAGAATCTAAAAAGATAAATAGAAAGTTAATATATATTTCACTTGGCACAGTAAATAATAAAAATATTAAATTTTATAAGAACTGTATAAATGCATTTAAAAATTGTGATGTTGATGTAGTTATGTCTGTTGGTAATGGTACTAATATTAAAGATTTAGCATATATACCAAATAATTTTAAAGTTAAAAATAGTGTTAAACAGATTATAGTACTTCAAAAAACAGATGTATTTATTAGTCATTGTGGTATGAATAGCGCTAATGAAAGCTTGTATTATGGGGTCCCTATGGTATTATTTCCACAACATTCAGAACAAAAAATGGTAGCAGAGAGGGTTGCTTATTTAGGCGCAGGGGTTATGTTAAAAAGGAATAAATCCCAATATATTAAAGATGCAGTGATGCAAGTTATAAATAATAATGAATATAAAAGAAATGCAAATAAAATAGCAAATAGCTTTCAGAATTCAGAAGGTCCCAAAGGAGGGGCTGATGCGATATTAAAGGTTATATATGAGAGCAGTCAAAATTAGTTATAGGTATTGGGTATATTAAAATGGAACTATTTTGAATAACTAATAGTTATAAAATACTAATAATGTAAAAAATCAAATAAAAATCTATAAAGTTTAGGCATAATCAAATGAATAATAAGCTAGTAGTATTACTTATTTACAATGAATACTTAGCAGGTAAAATCCAGAGATAGCCCTACTATGACTAATTTTATTTGCTTGTCTCGTGACAAATATGCTTAGAATCTTTAAATTATTATTTTTTTCATATGCCTTAAGTAAAAAATAGTTTAGATATATGAAGATTTTATATAATCAAAAAAGACCACATAATAAGGTGGTCTTTTAATTTCAAATATATGTTTTTTATATTTCTCGTCTTTCAATTTTAAATTCTATAGCTTCTTCTATTTCTTGAAGCATTCTTTCATTCTTAGGATCTACAAAAAGACATGTATAACCACTTTCACCGGCTCTTCCAGTTCTACCGATACGGTGAATATATGATTCAATGCTTTCTGGAATATCATAGTTGTAAATATGAGTTACGCCACTAACATCTAATCCTCTAGATGCAACATCTGTAGCTATTAAATATTGAATATCTGCATTTCTAAAAGCTTTCATTATTCTTTCACGTTTAGATTGAGGTACATCACTATGAAGTTTCTCACAGCGGAAACCATTTTTAGCAAGAGATAATTCAAGATCATCTGCTCTTCTTTTAGTTCTACAGAATATTATTGACATAAAAGGATTATCTTCTTTTAATACAGCACATAGTGAATTTAATTTTTCTCTGTCTGTAGTTTCAACTACATTTTGTTTAATGTTAGTAAGAGTAACCTCTTCTTTTTTTACAGCAACAACTATTGGATCATCCATATATCTATATGCAAGTTTTTTTACAGCAGAATCCATAGTTGCAGAAAAACATAATGTTTGATGTTTTTTAGAACACTCTTTTATGATTTTTTCCACTTCATTTTTAAATCCCATAAATAGCATTTGATCAGCTTCATCTAAAACTAAGGTTTTTAATTTAGAAAGGTCTACAGTTTTCTTATCAAGATGATCTAGAAGTCTACCAGGAGTTGCAATAATTAAATGAGTGTTTCCTTTAAGTTTTTTTAGTTGGGAACCTATGTCTTTTCCGCCATATAGAGCTAATATATTTATATCTTTAGCAGATTTTAATTTCATAGCTTCTTCTGTTATTTGTATTGCAAGTTCTCTTGTAGGAGTTACAATAAGTCCTTGAACTGCATTTAGACTAGGGGATATGTTTTCAAACATTGGTAATAAAAATGCTAGAGTTTTTCCTGTACCAGTTTGAGCTTCAGCTATAACATCTCTTCCTTCTTTTATGAATGAAATACTTTCTTCTTGGATAGGTGTTGGTTTTGTAATACCAGATTTTTTTAATATATTTATAATATCATCATTAATTCCTAATTCTTTAAAATTCATCACTTCATACCTTTCGTTTATAAGACATGGCAAAACATTTTTAGAGGGCTTAATGTTATTTACATTTTTGACATGTCTAAGTTTTTTATTTATATACCTATAAGTATACAATTTTTAATTTAAATTTATTCACCGAACTTTTTGTTTTAAAATTCATCTTAGAACCATCTATTAATAATATCATAAGCTTATAATTAAGACTAATATTATTTATTAATTAGAAGGTCAATTTTAGTAAATTACTGATTAAAGTTATAGGGATACAAGCATAGGCGTAAAGCTAAGCCTAAAAATTCCAAATTTATAGTGTTAAAAAGTAATAATGAAAAAATTTAAAATGCTAGTCTGTGAAAATTTCAAAGAAACTCTAAATATATTTTTAATTAATAGTTTATTCAAAATCTTTATTATTACATAATGTAGTAAAAGCTTAAAAGAAAAATATTTTTATACATAATTAAGTGTTAAGTTTAGGTGCTTACGAGCTAGCATCACTATTTGGGGTATCCAAGTTTTGAAATAAAAAGTTTTAAAAGCAAACTTGGAACCCTATATATTTTTATTGTTTTAAAGGCAAATGAATTTCAAAAATTGTATAATATATTTGAGGATTTGAATTTAAAATCTAAATTTAAATTATTAAATTAATGCATTAAGAAAGACGATAGGAATTTAAACTATTAAGATAAGTAAAGATTAATAAATTTAATATAGGAGAAATATTTAGAGAACTAACTTATAAAACTTCAGAAAATTATGATTAATTTTGCAGACTAAATATGCCAGTAATATTTATTAAAATAGGAGGATGGTATGGATAATATTAAAATTTTACTAGTAGAGGATGATGAAGCTGTTGCATTAGGTATTGAGTATAATTTAGAAAATGATGGTTTAAAAGTAGTAAGAGCTAGAGACATGTCTAGTGCAAAACAGCTATTCAATGAAGAATTTAAACTCATTCTTTTAGATATTGGATTACCGGATGGTAATGGATATGAATTTTGTAAGTATGTAAGAGAAAAGAGTAAAGTACCAATAATATTTTTAACAGCATTAGACGAGGAAGTTAATGTAGTTTTAGGGTTTGATCTTGGTGGAGACGATTATGTTGTGAAACCATTTAGGGTAAAGGAGCTTTTATCAAGAATTAAGGCAGTACTTAGAAGGACAAGCAACTATCAAAAAACAAGACTTATTTCAGGAGATATAGAAGTAAACAGCTTAAACGCAAAAGTTTATAAAAACAAAAAAGAAATAATTTTAACAGCTGTTGAATATAAGTTACTTTTATATTTTATGGGGTATCCATATAAGGTTATCTCTAAGGAAGAAATTCTTCATAGGCTATGGGATATTCAGGGAGATTTTGTGGATGAAAATACACCTGCTGTGTATGTAAGAAGACTTAGGAAAAAGCTTGAGGATGAACCATCAAAACCAACTTATTTAGTGAATCTAAGAGGACTTGGGTATAAGTGGAACAAAAATGTTATAGAGGAGTAAGAGGTAAAATGAAGGGTATGTATAAAGATAACTTTTTAAAGCAATTTAGCTTAATATGGGTTATAGCCATAACAGTTTTAATAATTACATTAAATATCATTATTAATATAAGCTTTGAAAAAATTAAAAAGAATTATATTAATGAAAGTTACGCTTTAATAGGTTTGTTTTCAAATTCTCAAGCTATTGATGAAGATAAAGTCACTGCAATTTTTACACAAGGTGTAAAAAATAAGGATTATGAAAAGGGAAAACAAATTTTGAAGTCTTATGGTTATAAGGAAGACATGGACATCAAATTAATTCCTAATATAAATGAATCCTATGAAAGGTTGAAATTACATATTAATATTTTGTTGCTTATTTTTATGTTGTCATTATATTTAATTGTATTATTTTTTTATAAGAAAATTGTTGTGTATGTTGAAATGCTAAATCAGGGAATAAAAAAAGTAGTTGAAGGGGATTTTTCTTTGAGGTTTTCATTTATGGGAGAAGGAACATTTAGTGTACTAGCACATAATTTCAATCAAATGGCAGAAAGATTGGAAGGTTCATTAACGGATCTTAACAGGGAAAAAATTTTCTTGAAAGACACTTTGGCAAATATATCTCATCAGCTTAAAACGCCAATAACATCTATGAGTTTATTTACTGAAGCATTGACTAATAATTCTTATATAGGTAAAGATGAGGTAGAAAAGATAGGGTGCAAAATGAGAAGTTCAGTATACCGTATGGAATGGCTTATAAAAAAATTATTAAAGCTTGCTAAAATTGAAGGTGGAATAGTGGAATACAATAAAATAAATAATGATTTTAAAGAAACTATAGAAAAAGCTGTAGAGCCATTATTAATAAGTATAGAAGAAAAAGAAATAAATTTAAAGATGAATATTGAAGAGGGCTCATGTATTCATGATAAAGGATGGACAAGTGAGGCTTTAACCAATATACTTAAAAATTCAATTGAGCATACGACGCGATATGGGGAAATCTCCATTCATTATGAAAATAATTCCCTTTATCATAAAATTACCATAAGTGATAATGGAGAAGGTATTGAAAAAGAAGATTTACCACATATTTTTGAACGATTTTATAAAGGAAAAGGTAGAAGAGAGACGAAGAAGACAGATTCTATAGGAATAGGATTAGCACTTTCTAAAAGTATAATAGAAGGTCAAGGAGGGTTCCTAGAAGTTGAAAGTATAAAAGAAAAAGGAAGTAAATTTACAGTTACCTTTCTTACTAATTTGTAAGAAAGGTATTTATATTATAGTAAGAATTAAGGAGTATATTGATAAATATAGAGGAAGGTGAGGGGATAATATGAATAGGTATATAGAGATATCTAATAAGTATTTTAGACAAAACAAAAAAAGAAGTATTCTTAATATAATTGCAATAATATTAGCCATTATGTTTATAAGTGGGACAGGTCATATGATTTATTCTTCACAGCAAAATATTATCAATATGCTTAGAGAAGATGGGGATTATCATGTTAATTTTGAATTGAATCAAAAGGAAAAGTTTCAAAAGATTAAAGTACATTCAGTGGTTGATAAGGCAACATTTTGTCAAAAGCTTGGGAATGTACAATTAGGGGAAAAAACATTAGTAATTAATGAAATAAATAATGATGGATTTAGTTTGTTAGGGGTACAAGTAAAGGAAGGAAGATTCCCAAAGCAAGCTAATGAAATAATTTTAAATTCAGACTTTAAAGATAAAGAGCATAAAAAGATAGGAGATGAAATAGCTGTTAAACTATATGATGATAGAGACAGAGTTTATACTATTGTAGGTTTTTCACAACCCACTAATAATGCTTTTTTGAAGATATTTAATGGATATGCTGTTAGTAATAATATAGTAATTGATAATGCAATGGTGTATGTAAAATTAAAGGAAGTAGGAAAATTAAATAATAAAATAGAAAGTTTAGTTAAGGATTTTAATATAAATTCTAATAAAGTTGAAAAAAATGAAGCACTTTTAACTGCAATGGGGGAAGGTAGAAGCAAAAGTGCTATTATAGATTATATTACTTTTTTGATGGTAGCTATTATTGTAATGATTGCAACATTAATTTTTATATACAATTCATTTAATATATCTACTATGGAAAGAATGAAAGAATATGGACTGACAAAGGCCATAGGCGGAACTAATAAACAGATTAAAAAAATTATTTTCAATGAAGTTCTTATAATTGGGTTAATAGCTATACCAATAGGAATACTTTTAGGAATGGCAGTAGGGCCATTATTATTTAGAACATTTAATAATTTGATTTTAAATAAAGAAGTTGATATAAAAACTTATTATTCTATATATAGTATTGTGGGAACAGTAGTAATTACTATTATTACATTATATTTATCAATAATTTCTATAGTAAGAAAGGTAAAAGAAATATCACCATTAGATTGTTTTACTAATAGAAATTATGAGGTTAAGAAATTAAGTCCACAAAAATTTGATATCACTAGTAAGCTTTTCAGTATTGAGGGAATTATTGCAAATAGAAATATAAGAGCTAATAAAGGAAGATTTAGAACAACAGTAGTTTCAATTGTAATTTCAATAACGCTTTTCATTACATTTAGTAGCTTAGTTTGTAACATAGAAAAGTTACCTTACAAAGCATTACCCATGGACAAACATATGTGTTTGTATAATCATTATTTCACTAATATATATAATGAGCAAAACAGTAAAGAAATAATAACAAACAATAGTGAACGAATAAAATTACTTATAGATAATGCTAAAAAAGTTGATGGTGTAAAAGATATATATAAAATATATCAGGGCGTAAAATCTTATACTTTTATACCTGAAAATAAAGCAATGATAAAGGGGGATTCAATAAGTATTAAGGGTGAAAAATATACTAATATGAAATCTGAAATAATACCAATTGATTTAAACACTATTGATCAGATTTCACCATATCTTTTAAATACATTCAATAATAAAGAAAAAATGGAAAAAGAAAAAGGTGTTTATATAACTCAAATAGGTTATGAGCAGGATAGGGAAAACTTAGGTGATGTGAGATACAAGAAGAAGGATATTGCAAAGTTAAAGGTAGGAGATGAAATACTAATTGATACATCCAATTTAATATATACTAATAAATTTAAAAGTAATGATAATACAGTAAAAGCAGCTATGAAGGTGAAAATTTTAGGTATAGTTAGGGTGATTCTCTTTGATAAGGAGAGTATTGAAGATATGTATCCAACAATATATATGCCTACGAAGATTTATAATGATTTGATTGAAAAGAAATATATGAATTTACCTAAAAATAATGAGAATGATGTTAATAAAAAAATGGAATTAGACAAATTACATCCTGCACAAGTTAAAGGCATGGTCGTAAGTTATAAGGATAATTTAGGTAATAAGAAAAGAGTAGATATTGGAAAAGAACTATCACAGCAATGGAGTAAATGCATTAATAATAATAATGAAAAATTTGATGGATATACAATTTTTGATGAGGAAAGTGATAAATATATTAATTTTGGGAAGCTCTTTTACTTTAGTGTTATAGCATTTATAACTATTATAAGTATGGCAAATGTATTTAATATAGTAAATACTAATGTAACTTTAAGAAGTAAAGAATTATCACTTTTGAGTGTGGTTGGTGCTTCTAGAAAGAGTATAAAGAAAATAATGTATTTAGAAGGAATGTTATATTCAATTATAGGAATAATATATGGAACTATTATTGGTGGAATAAATTCTATACTAATAAGTGCAATGTTTAGAATGGGACATGATATAGCATATGTGTATCCTTATAAGGAAACTTTAATAAATATAGTGTTTTTCATAGTGGTTGGAATAGTGGCAATATATTTTCCATTAAAGAAAATCAAAAAGGAAAATTTATTGCAATATAATGAGAATTAAATTGGGGGGACTTTAATGTTAATGATAAAAAATCTTTGTAGAACATATGGAAGTAGCGAAACAAAGGTAGATGCTCTTAAAAATATAAATCTAACTATTAATCAGGGAGAATTTGTAGCTATAGTAGGAGCTAGCGGCTCGGGAAAAAGTACTCTTCTTCATGCTATGGCTGGACTTGATAAGCCTACAAAAGGTAATGTAATTATTGATAATGAGGATATATATACTTTAGATGAAGATAATCGCACAGTCTTTAGAAGAAGAAAAATAGGATTTGTGTTTCAGTCATTTAATTTAATTCCAGTGTTAAACTTAGAGGAAAACATACAGTTACCTGTATTACTAGATCATCAAAAAATAGATAAAGATTATCTAAATGAATTGTTAGAATTATTAGGGTTAAAAGATAGAAAAGGTCATCTTCCATCGCAGTTATCTGGAGGACAACAACAGAGAGCAGCTATAGCTAGGGCATTAATATACAAGCCCTCAATTATATTTGCAGATGAACCTACAGGAAATCTTGATATAAACAATTCAAAGGAAGTAATGGATTTACTTAAGGTATCGTCTAAAAAATATAAACAAACACTAGTGGTTGTAACTCATGATTTAGAAATAGCTTCAAGAGCAGATAGGATAATTACTCTTTCCGATGGAGAAATTAGGTGATACACCTTAGAAACTTGTAATAAATGCATAAGTTTAAAATTCATCTTAGGATATAGTAAAAGTCAAGAGAAACATATAGTAAATTGCTAGGGGACAATATTATATTTGTTTTTATGTAAGTTATTGAAAGTAATGGATGTTAGAGTTAATATATGTATAAGATGTTTAAAGTTAAGATAAATGGGAGGTTTTCATGAAAATTTATAAAGAAATGAACAATGAATCAATTGTACAGTATATTAAAGAACTTGAAATTTTTCCTAAGAATCATAAACTTATTAGTGAAGAAATTGGAGATGGAAATTTAAATTATGTTTTTAGAGTAAAAGATGTAAATACAAATAAGACAATTATAGTCAAACAGGCATTGCCTTATCTAAAAATAGCAGGAGATGGATGGAAATTAACATTGGATAGGAACAGAATTGAAGCAGAAGCTATGAAGTGTCAAAATTCTGTGTGCCATGGATATGTTCCTAAAGTATATCATCATGATGATATATATGCATTAACTGTTATGGAAGACTTAGGGGATATGAACATTTTAAGAAAAGGACTTATGAATATGAAAAAATATAATAACTTTCCAAAACAAATAGGTAAGTTTATGGCTAGAAATTTATTTTTAACATCTGATTTTGGAATGGGACCTATAGAAAAGAAGAATAATATGACAAAATTTATAAATCCTGAGCTTTGTGATATAACTGAAAGGTTAGTATTAACTAACCCGTATATGAATGCAGATGACAATGTAATCAATGAAAATATTAAAGAATTTGTTGCAAGTGAAATATGGGATTCAAAAGAACTTAGGTTAGAAACAGCTAAGTTAAAAACAATATTTTTGACTAAAGCAGAAGCATTACTTCATGGGGATTTGCATACTGGTTCAATTTTTATAGATGATGATAAGTCTATTATATTTGATGCTGAATTTGCATTTTATGGTCCATATAGCTATGATATAGGATTGTTGTTTGCCAATATAATATTAAATTATGTATCTTGGGAAGGGCGAGTGGATAAGCCTAAAAAGGAAATAGAAAATTATAGAAAATATTTACTAGAATTGTGTAATGAAGTATGGAAAGAATTTTTGGAAAATTTTGATTATTTATGGAGAAATGAATCTAAGGATATAACAACAAAAATTGAAGGAACTAAAGATGAATATATAAAAGATTTATTACATGAAACTATTGGATTTTGTTCATGTGAGATTATGAGAAGAATCATAGGAATGGCACATGTTCCAGACTTAGATGAAATAGAAGATTTAAAACTTAGAGCTAAAGCGCAAATATTAGGAATTAAAATATCTAAAAAATTAATACTTAGTAGAAATAAAATTAATAATTTTAATGAATTTATAAAATGTATAGAAGAGATAAATTTCTAAATAAAAGTATAGTTGCAGATAGAGTTTTACAATTTATATAAAGTAAAAAAAGTAAAATTTAGTTTGGTAAGTATAGTGATTAAAATATTAGGAGGAATTTATATGAAAGAAGAATTATTAGCTATTAAGTGGGATGATGATAAAGATAATGTAATTTTATTAGATCAAACAAAACTTCCAAATTCAATAGAATATATAAGGTATGATTCGGTAGAGGGTGTTTATGATTCAATAAAAACAATGGTAGTTAGAGGGGCACCGGCTATAGGTGTTACTGCTGGTTATGGAATGTATTTTGCAGCAAAGAAAGCAACAGAAGCTTCTTTCAAAGAATTCTACAAGGAAATTGAAAAACAGGGATATTATTTAAATTCAAGTAGACCAACAGCAGTAAACCTTTCATGGGCAGTAAATAGAATGCTTAAAAAAGCAGAAACTTTAAAAAGTTTACCTATTAATGAAATAAAGAAAGCATTAAAAAGTGAAGCAAGGATTATACATGAAGAGGACATAGAAATATGTAAAACTATTGGACAAAACTTACTTACATTATTAAAAGATGGAATGGGAATATTAACTCACTGTAATGCTGGTCAACTTGCAACTTCAAAATATGGTACAGCAACAGCTCCTATGTATCTTGCAAAGGAAAAAGGATGGAATTTAAAAATATATTCTGATGAAACAAGGCCAAGGCTTCAAGGTTCTACTTTAACAGCATTAGAACTTAATATGGCAGGAATAGATGTGACAACTATTACAGATAATATGGCAGCAGTAGTTATGGCTCAAGGAAAAATAGACGCTGTTATAGTGGGATGCGATAGAATAGCAGCTAATGGAGATACTGCAAATAAAATAGGGACATATGGGGTATCTATTTTAGCTAAGTATTTTAAAATTCCAATGTATATTGCAGCTCCAACACCAAGTATAGATTTAAATACACCTACAGGTAAAGATATTCCTATAGAAGAAAGAGATCCAAAGGAAGTTAGCTGCAGATTTGGTTTATGGACAGTTCCAAAGGGTGTAAAAGTTTATAATCCTTCATTTGATGTAACAGAACATGAAAATATAACAGCTATTGTAACAGAAAAAGGAATTGTATATCCGCCATTTAAAGAAAACTTAGAAAAATTATTAAATAAGTAATGGTTGTAAAATACATTGAATAAATTAATGAAGGAGTAGTATTATGCTAGAGGACTTAAAAAAAAGATTAGTAAAAATAGCTAAAGATGCAGATTCAAAAGGATTATGCAAACATAAGTCAGGAAATTTTAGTATAAAAGATGAAAAATCAGAGTATATTTTAATAACACCTTCAGCAGTTTCACGGGAAGAATTAAATGAAAATCATATTTGTGTAGTAGATATGGATTTAAATTTAATAGAAGTACATGAAAAAGTTCGTCCAAGTAGTGAATTATTAATGCATATAGAAGTATATAAATGTAGATCAGATGTAAAAGCTATAGTTCACACCCATTCAAAATTTGCCACAGCTTTTTCTGTAGTAAGTAAAGAAATTCCACCTATAGTATATGAAATTGTTAATGTTATAGGGGGAGACGGGAGAATAAAGATATCCCCATATAAAAGGCCAGGTACAATTGAACTTGCTAAAAGTATTATAGGTGTAATTAAGAATAATAATGCATGTTTAATGGCAAATCACGGTGTACTTACAGTTTCATCTAAAGATATTGAGGATGCGTATTTAAAAGCAGCATATGTGGAGGAAGTTGCAGAAATATACTATAATGCACTTCAAATAAATAGGGGAGAGGAACCAGAATTAATACCTGAACAAGAATTGGAACTTTGGAAATATCCAGATGAAATAAATTATTAAAGTATCTACTTTACTATAAAATATAAAAATCCCTAATAAAGTTGTTAGGGATTTTTTTGTGTTTCTATATTTTAACTATAACAACTATAATATGTAATAATTTTTCAAAATATAGTTATTAAAGAAAATTTTAAATACATTTTTACGGCTAAATAACGAAAATATTAAAAGAAGTTTAAATAGTTCAAAAAAAGATAAAATAAAGAATAGTTTTATTTTTAACTTAAGTAAATCATTTATTTGATTTTAGAAATTTTCTTATTTATAATTTATAACTGTAAAGCATACACTTGGTAAAAAAACTATTATTAACTAAAATATATTAACTAATTATAGTGTTCCAAAGTCTAAGTTTAACTTATACCTTTATTAATTGGAAGAATTTATTAACAACATATTGATACTTAGTGTGAAAAATAAATAACTAAGGAGCAATATGTTAGTTTAAATTTGTCTTTTTGTTTTTGCTGTATACTCTTTTAATTTTAGCAATTATTTTTATTAGTTTCTTAATTTAAATTTCATAAATTAATACATATTATCAGTTTAAAAAGTGTTGGTTTGTCAATAGATAAGGATTTTTCCATATATAAGTTAAACTTTGAATTTGTATATCTATATAGGGTTCCAATTTGACTTTTAAAATTATCCATTCAAAAACTTGGATACCCAAAATAGTGAGACATGCTTCGAATAACTTAGAATTTAACATTACATATTGTAAAAAATATTTTAAGGTTATTGAATAAATTTAAATTGGAGTTTGTTTCCCTATATCAATATAATAAGTAAAATTTAACAAAGGGGGGGAAAGTTTTATGGCTATAACAGTTAAAGAAGCCCTAGAACTTAAGATACTAGATGGATTTGAAGTAGTAGCGGGGAAAAATGGTTTGTCTAAAGAAATAAAAAATGTAGCTGTTTGGGATTATGAAAGAGGGGACTTAATAAAGAAAAACTTTAGAGCAGAAGATTTTGCATTAAGCACATTAGTAGCGATAAAAGATGATATAAGTGAACTATATGAGAGTGTAAAAACAATGATTAATATAGGTATTACTTGTTTGGCTATTAAGAATATATATTTTGATTATATTCCAGATGATGTAATAGAACTTGCAAATAAAAACGATTTTGTCTTAATGTTATTTAGTGAAACATTTACTGAAGATATAATAGTTGAGGTAAATAAAGCTATAACAATAAAGGAAGAATATCAAAATTTAACTCTTCAAATAGATAAAATATTATATGATAACCTAAATGAAGTTACTATAAAAAAACTTGCTTATAATATAAATGTTAATTTTAGAGAAATAAATGTTGTTGCATATTGTAAGAAAAAAAGTAGTAGAATAAGTGGGCTTAGTGAATTTTCTCATAAAGAAATGCAAGATCCTTATAGTAGGGTAATTAATTATAAAGGTGGTTATTTAGTCATTAATACATTTAATGACGTAGATAGTGATGATATTGAAAATATTATATTAAGAAGATTAGAATGGTTAGGTTTTTCACATAAAAAATATATTATAGGGGTAAGTAATTTACATAGTAAACTAACAGATTTAGATAAGTCTATACAAGAAAGTTTGTATGCATTTAAGCATTCAAAAACATATAAAAAAGGCGTTTCATTTTTTAGAAAAATAGGATTAAATAGAATCTTCATACCTATTTTGGACAACCCATGGGTGCAGAAATATTATAATGAAGTAATAGATCCTTTAATTAAATATGATAAAAGTAATGATACTGAACTACTAAAAACAGCTATAAAATATATTGAAAATAACGGAGATATAAAGACAACAGCTGAAGAATTATTTCAACATGGCAATACTGTAAGATATAGAATTGACAAAATAAATAAAATAATTAGTGCTCATTGCAAGGATGAACACTTTTATGAAGAATTAGCTGTAGGGGTTAGAATATATACTTTACTTAATAATCCATTGTAAATTTTACAATGGATTATGTTTCTATTTTAAAATATTACAAAACTAATGCAATTAATAATGGTGTATTATATGACTGTAGCAAAAATAGAATTTATAAATTATGTGTCTTAAACACTGAAAAAAACATTATTTAAATATAAAGGTACATAGAAATTATCAAGTATGACTAATAAGATTTACGGAGGAATAAGTATGAAAAAATTAAAAATTGCTTACACAGAAGAAGCAAGAAACTATTTTGAGACTGCAAGAGAATTAGTTTTAGCAGAACAAACAGATTTTACAGATGTTGCAGCAGTAGTATTAACAGATTCAGATATTGAATTAATAAATACAGCTTATGATACTAAATTTGGAACACCAATCTTTGTTGTATTAAAGAACAAAGACAAGCTATCAAGTGAGCTTGCTGAAAAAGTATATCGTGTAATTGATGGAAATGCTTTTGATGCTCAACTTTATACTAGAGTTATTGAAAGTGCAGCAGCGCAATATGAAGAAAAGATATTACCTCCTTTCTTTAAAGCTTTAAGTGAATATGTTGATAGAGGAAACGTTCAATTTGACTGTCCAGGACATCAAGGAGGACAATATTTCCGTAAACATCCAGCAGGTAGATATCTTTATGAATTTTATGGAGAAAATGTTTTTAGAGCAGATATATGTAATGCAGACGTTGCTTTAGGAGATTTATTAATTCACGAAGGTCCAGCAGTTGATGCTGAGCAAAACGCAGCTAGAATTTACAATGCGGATAAAACATATTTTGTAATGAATGGTACTAGCGCATCAAATAATGTTGTTGTAGGATCTTTAGTTTCACCAGGAGATTTAGTGTTATTTGATAGAAATAACCATAAATCAATATACAATTCAGCTTTAGTTCAAAATGGTGCAACACCTGTATATTTAGAAACAGGACGTAACCCATATGGATTTATTGGTGGAATTGATGCTCATTGTTTTGATGAGAAATACATAAGAGCTGAAGTGGATAAAGTTGCTCCACATAAAGCAAATGAAAAGAGACCATTTAGATTAGCTGTAATTCAGCTTGGAACATATGATGGAAGTATTTATAATGCAAGACAAGTAGTTGATAAAATAGGACATTTATGTGATTATATTTTATTTGACTCTGCTTGGGTAGGATATGAGCAATTTATTCCAATGATGAGAGATTGTTCACCATTATTACTTGAATTAGATGAAAATGATCCAGGAATATTTGTAACACAATCAATCCATAAACAACAAGCTGGTTTTTCACAAGCATCACAAATTCATAAAAAAGATAGTCATATAAAAGGACAACATCGTTATGTTGATCATAAGAGATTTAACAACTCATTTATGCTTTATGCATCAACAAGCCCATTCTATCCTTTATACTCAACTCTAGATGTAAATGCTAGAATGCAAGAAGGAGAAGCAGGAAGACGTTTATGGGCTGATTGCATAAGATTAGGTGTTGAAGCTAGAAAATCAGTTCTAAAAAATTGTTCAATGATAAAACCATTTATACCACCAGTAGTAAACGGAAAGAAATGGGAAGAACATGATGTAGAAGAAATAGCAAATAATATTGATTTCTTTAGATTTGTACCAGGAGAAAAATGGCACTCATTTGAAGGATACGGAGAGAATCAATATTTTGTTGATCCAAATAAATTCATGTTAACAACACCAGGAATTAATGCAGAGACTGGAGAATATGAAGATTTCGGAATACCTGCAACTATACTTGCAAACTATTTAAGAGAAGTAGGAATAATTCCAGAAAAGAATGATTTAAATTCTATATTATTCTTATTAACTCCAGCAGAAACTTCAACTAAAATGGAAAACTTAGTAGCTCAATTTGTGAAATTTGAAAAATTAGTTAATGAAGATGCTCCATTAAGTGAAGTTTTACCAAGCTTATATAATAAAAATATAGATCGTTATAAGGGATATACAATAAGACAATTATGTCAAGAAATGCATGATTTCTATAAAAATAATGATGCTAAAACATATCAAAAAAGATTGTTTAGAGCTGAATATTTACCAAGCAAAGGAATCGTATGTGATAAGAATAAAAATGTAGCATATGACGAAGTAGCAGCTACAGCATTACATCCTTCTAAGAATGAAGTTAATGGTAGAGTAATGACTGCGCAAGATGCTAAATGGGCTTTAATAAGAAATAATGCTAAATTAGTTCCATTAGAAGATATAGTAGGCGAAATAGCCTTAGAAGGAGCACTTCCATATCCACCAGGAGTATTCTGTGTAGTTCCAGGTGAAGTTTGGAGTGAAACTGCTCAAATATACTTTACAATTTTACAAGACGGAATAAATCAATTCCCAGGATTTGCTCCAGAAATTCAAGGAGTATATCTTGAAGAGCAAAATGATGGAAATGTTAAAGCATTTGGATATGTATTAGATAATAAATTTATTTAACTATTTAAATTAGCCTATAGATAGGCTATAGGCTAATTTTTACTTGAATTTAAATATACATATCAAAATAATAAAAAAGGATTAGGGGAAGAATTATGAAAAAAGAAAAAAATAAGATGAGTGTGGTTCAGTTAACAATGATAACTGCAATAAACATGATGGGATCTGGTATAATAATGCTTCCAACTAAACTAGCGGAAGTAGGTACAATGTCTATACTATCATGGTTAGTAACAGGAATTGGATCTATGGCATTAGCTTATGCTTTTGCTCAATGTGGAATGTTTAGTAGAAACTCAGGTGGAATGGGTGGATATGCTGAGTATTCACATGGTAAATCAGGAAGCTTTATGGCAAACTATTCATATGGAATATCTTTAGTAATAGCAAATATAGCAATAGCAATTTCGGCAGTTGGGTATGCATCTGTATTATTTGGAATTGAACTTTCTCCAGTACATGTAGGATTATGGACTATATTTACATTATGGTTAGCCACTGTATTAAATTTTGGTGGTGCAAGTATAACTGGTAAACTTGGTTCATTTACAGTTTGGGGAGTAATAATCCCTGTATTAGTAATTTCTACAGTTGGTTGGTTCTGGTTTAGTGGAGCAGATTATGCAGCTGCTTGGAATCCTAACCATTTCTCATTCTTTGATGGTATAGGTAAATCTATTTCAATAACATTATGGGCATTTTTAGGATTAGAATCAGCTTCAGCTAATATGGATGCAGTTGATAACCCTAAAAAAAATGTTCCAATAGCTTGTTTAGGTGGAACAATAGGTGCAGCAATTATATACATTGTGTCTACAAATGTTATCGCTGGTATCGTACCAAATGCAGACTTATTAAATACAAATGCTCCATTTGGATTAGCTTTTGCAACAATGTTTACTCCAACAATTGGAAAAATTGTAATGGGTATGATGGTAGTATCATGCTTTGGTTCATTACTAGGATGGCAATTTACTATAGCTGGTGTATTTAGAACATCTGCTATTCAAGGATATTTTCCTAAGATATTTGGAAAAGTAACAAAGACTGAAACTCCAATAATTGGTATGATTATAATTACTGTAATGCAATCTTTACTTGCATTAATGACAATTAGTCCAACTCTATCAAAGCAATTTGATGTACTTGTTAACCTAGCAGTAGTTACAAATGTTATTCCTTATCTATTATCTATGGGTGCAGTTAATGTAATTTTAAAAACAGAAAATGTGCCAGATAAAAAACGTAAGGTTACAACAGTTATTTCTATAATTGCTTCAGTATATAGTTTATATGCATTATATTCTTCAGGAGTTGAGCCAATGTTCTATGGATCAATAGTAACATTTGCAGGCTGGGTATTATATGGTTTTGTTTCATATAGATTTGACGTGAAGAAGGATTTAGAATTCAAAATGTAAAATTGAAAATTATTGTATTAATTTCAAAGGAATTATATTAATATAAATTATTTTTGAAACCTTCACAGGAAATTAATAGTGTAATTTTACATTCTCAATTCTAAATGCTTAACTAATAAATAGACTGTTCTGATACATAGTAAATATATAAGCTTATTATATGTTTTATAAGCTCATTGATGATAATAATAATTTCCATAAATATATTTAATATATTAGGTAATAAATAAAAAAACTCTATCATAAGGTAGGGTTTTTTTATCTTTAAGTTTATGTAATATATAGGGTTCCAAATTAAATCTTAAACTTATTCATTTATCAAATGAGAAAATTCAAATTAGTGTTTTATCAATAACTAACAAATTATTTTAGTTAAAAGTTAAGAGTGAATAGTGAACAGTTGTGGTTATTGCTACTCACTTCGTTCCTAGTAATTCTCAACGTACCTTTTTATAAATTTGCAAAGCAAATTATATTGATAGATTTGTTAAAATCATTTTCAGAAAGTGGTTGCCACTTTCATCCTAAATTAATAATTCATAATTATTAACTAAATATATTTGCACTTATTTTTCTCAACTGATAACAAAAATTTCATGTATAAATTTAAGTTAGAAATTGTTTCCCTATATAGGGAAATAAGCATAGGCTTAAAGTTAAGCCTAAAAATTCCAAAATCATAGTGTTAAAAAGCAATAATGAAAAAATTTAAAACGATAGTCTGTGAAAATTTTAAAGAAACTCTAAATCAATTTTCAATGAATAGCTTATTAAATTTTTTATTATTACATAGTGTAGTAATAAATTAAAAAAATGTTTTATTGGAATAAAGTGGCTTAGCTTTACGCACATGTTTGAAACCCTATAGAATACTTTTGTTGATAAATCATGAAATAAATTATTTAAAAATAAAAAAACAATTGACAATATTAAAAATAGAGTATACAATTTGTTTTATACAAAAAATTGAAAAATTAAATAAAAAAATCTTATCAAGAGAGACTGAGGGAATGGCCCGATGAAGTCTCAGCAACCTACCGATTTGGGTGTGGTGCTAATTCCAACAGGATGAAATAAATCCTGAAAGATGAGAGGAAGTATATTAATATAAACGATGAAATCTTCTTCTCATTTTGAGAAGAAGATTTTTTTGTTTTAATTTTATTAAGGGGGTATGAATGATGATTTCGCTTAGAAATATACGAAAAACTTATTTATCAGATAATAACTTAGTAGAGGCGTTAAAAGGTGTAAGCCTTGAAATCGTAGAGGGAGAAATTTGTGGAATAATTGGATTTAGTGGTGCAGGAAAGAGTACACTTGTACGTTGTATGAATTTACTGGAACTACCAACTGAAGGTAAAGTTTTTGTAGATAATCAAGAACTTACAGCACTATCATCAAAAGAATTAAGAGAAGCTAGAAAAAATATAGGTATGATTTTTCAACATTTCAACTTAATGAAATCAAAAACTGTATCTAAAAATATAGCTTATCCATTAAAGGGAAGTGGGCTAAATAAAGAGCAAATTAAGAAAAGGGTATCTGAACTTTTAAACTTAGTTGGTTTGAGTGAAAAAGCTAACAGTTACCCAGCTCAATTAAGTGGGGGCCAAAAACAAAGAGTTGCAATAGCAAGAGCACTAGCTAATAGTCCAAAGGTCTTATTATGTGATGAAGCTACATCAGCACTTGACCCACAAACTACTCAATCTATACTTAATTTACTTAAAGATATTAATAAAAAACTTGGATTAACTATAGTTATAATTACCCATGAAATGCATGTAGTAAAGGAGATTTGTGATAATGTTGCAGTTATGGAAAATGGAAATATAGTAGAGCATAGTGATTTAATTAAAATATTTACTAAACCTAAAGCAAAAGTAACAAAAGATTTCATAGCTACAATATTCCAAGAAAATAAAGTCTATGAGTTGTTGAAAAAAGAATATGTTATAAAAGACATAAGAAAAGATGAATTATTAGCTAAGATGGTATTTATCGGACAAAATACAGGGCAAGCATTCATCTCTAATATATCAAGAAAATTTAAAATAGATGCAAGTATACTATTTGGAAATATAGAAATAGTACAAAACACACCAATTGGATATTTAGTTGTAAAGTTGAGCGGGCAAATAGAAAATATTTTGAATGTAAAAAAATATCTTAAAGAAAACAATGTAGAGCTGGAGGTAATAAGCGATGGAAAATGTAATAACGAATATACTACCCAATGTAGTTAATTTATATCCAGAGATGATAGATGCATTATTAGATACATTATATATGGTTTCTATATCTGGAATAATATCAACTTTAATAGGCTTCCCAATAGGAGTAACTCTTGTAGTAACTAGAAAAGGAGGTGTTTTACAAAGTAAACTTATAAATAATTTAATAGGAAAAATAATAAATATTTTTAGATCAATACCATTTATCATTTTATTAGCGGCAATAATGCCTATTACAAAGTTTATAGTTGGAACAACGATAGGAACAAAGGGAGCTGTACTTCCGTTAGTATTTGGGTCAACACCTTTTGTAGCAAGACAAATTGAATCAGTATTATTAGATATTGATAGTGGAGTTATAGAAGCAGCTCAAGCTATGGGATCAAGTCCATTAGAAATAATATATAGAGTTATGTTACCAGAGGGGCTAGGTGGAATAATACATGCAATTACAATTACAACAGTAAGCTTAATAGGTTTATCAGCAATGGCTGGGACTGTTGGTGGTGGTGGTCTTGGAGATTTTGCAATAAGGTATGGATATCAATATTTTCAGACAGATGTGATGATAGTTACAGTAATAATACTACTTGTTTTAGTAAATATTGTTCAATGTTTTGGAGACCTATTGCTTAGAAAATTAAATCATTAAATATAAAAGGAGGACTTATTATGAAAAAAATATTCATAGTACTTTTAATATTAATAATATCTGCATTTAGCTTAGTAGGGTGTAGTGATACATCTAGCGAAGATACAAAAACTGTAAAACTAGGTGTAACAGGAGAAGAACATGAGATATGGGATTTAGTAAAAGAGAAATTAGCAAAAGAAGATATAGATTTAGAAATAATTAGTTTTTCAGATTACACAAAAGTAAATATAGCACTTAATGAAGGTGAAATAGACATAAATGCATTTCAGCACCATGCTTATTTAGAAAACTTTAATAAAGAAAGAAATTTAAATTTAGTATCCATTGGAGATACAGTATTTTCACCTATGGCAATATACCCAGGAAAAGCAAAATCACTTGAAGAAATAAATAAAGGCTCCAAAATAGCTGTACCAAATGATGCAACAAATTTAGGAAGAGCATTAATACTTCTTCAAAGTGCTGGATTGATAACATTAAAAGATGATATAGGTCTTCTGCCAACACTTAAAGATATAGTTAATAATACCAAAAATATTGAAATAATCGAGCTAATAGCAACACAAATACCTAGGTCACTAGAGGATGTAGATCTAGCAGTGATAAATAGTGGTGTAGCAGTAAATGCAAAATTATCTCCTACAAATGATGCACTATTTATAGAAGATTCTAATTTAGAAATTTTAAAACCATATATAAATTTAATAGCAACTAAAGAAGAAAATAAAGATAATGAAGTTTATAAAAAAGTAGTTCAAGCTTATCAGTCAGAAGATATAAAAAAGGCTATAAATAAATTATACAAAGGAGAGTCAATTCCAGCATTTTAGATAATGGGGAACTAGACGAATAGTGGAATACAATGGGAGATTTAAATATAGATAAAATAAAGAATAATATACTAGATGTAATAGAAAATAATAAAAGTGTATATATAAATATAAGTCATAAAATACACAGTAATCCTGAAGTTGGAAATGAAGAATACTTTGCTTGTGAAATGCTAAGTAGTTTATTAAAGGAAAATGGATTTAAAGTAGAAACTAATATTGCAGGACATCCAACAGGATTTATAGCAAAAAAGAAATCAGAAAATAAAAAAGGTCCAATAATAGGGTTTTTAGCGGAGTATGATGCACTACCAGGTCTTGGTCATGCATGTGGTCATAATATAATTGGAACTGCAAGCTGCGCAGCAGCAATAGCGTTAGCTACTCAATTAAATTATATTGGAGGAGAAATCAGAGTATATGGATGCCCAGCAGAAGAAGGTGGAGAAAATGGAAGTGCAAAAGGAAGTTTTGTAAAGTATAAATTATTTGAAGATGTTGATGCCTGCTTGATGATACATCCATCAAATGAAACATCTATTACAGGTACTAGCTTAGCAGTAGACCCAGTTGATTTTGAATTTACAGGAAAGTCAGCGCATGCAGCAGGGTGTCCAGAAAAAGGAATAAATGCACTAGATGGAGTTATACAACTTTTCAATGGAATAAATGCTTTAAGACAACACTTAACAGATGATGTTAGAATACATGGAATAATAACTCATGGAGGAGATGCTCCAAATATAGTTCCAAATTATGCAAAAGCAAGATTTTATTTAAGAGCCAAAAGTAGAAAAACATTAAATGAAGTAACAAAAAAAGTAGAGAATATAGCTAAAGGAGCAGCTTTAAGTACTGGAACTACTGTTAAGATGAACTTTTTTCAAAATAAAGTAGATAACTTCTATGTAAATAATAAATTTAACGATTTATTTGTAGAGGTTATGGAAGAATTAGGTGAATGGATAAACAAAAATCCAACAAAGGGATTTGGCTCAACTGATGCAGGAAATGTAAGCCATGTTGTTCCAACTTTACACTCCCATATAAAAATAGGTCCAAAGAGTTTAGTAGGTCATACTATAGAGTTTTGTGAAGCTGCGTGTTCTAAAGAAGGGGATAAATCTTTGATCATAGGTATAAAAGCACTTTCTTTAGTTGCACTTAATCTTTTGGTAAACAATGAGAAACTTGAGAAGATAAAAGAAGAATTTAAGAATAATAAAAACTTAAAGTAGAACTATTACTATGATAAAAATGCGACAGTTTTGTCGTGTTTTTTTATAGGATTAAATAAAGTGATTAATATTACATATAAAATATAATTAATATTAACTAGATAAGAAAAAAGAAGGTTGATATAATGTTTTTAGAATGTTTATAAAGGAGTTATTAAATGAAATATTATTTAGCACCAATGGAAGGAATTACAGGATACATATATAGAAATTCTTATGAGAAATTTTTTCATAATATTGATAAATACTTTACACCTTTTATCGTTCCAAACACAAGTAGAAGTCTTAAAACTAAAGAATTAAGAGATATTTTGCCTGAAAATAATAATGGGATGAATATAGTGCCTCAAATACTTACTAACGATGCAGAGGGGTTTATTATCACTGCTAGAAAATTACAGCAATTAGGTTATAACGAGGTTAATTTAAATTTAGGATGTCCTGCTGGAACGGTTGTGTCGAAAAATAGAGGCTCAGGGTTTTTAGCCAAAAGAGAAGAGCTTAATATGTTTTTAGATGAAATATTTAAAATAGAGGATATGAAAATTTCTGTAAAAACCAGAATAGGAAAAGATAATCCAGAAGAATTTTATGAGTTAATAAAAATTTATAATAAATATCCTATAGAAGAATTAATCATTCACCCTAGAACACAAAAAGATTTTTATGGAAATAAACCTAATTTAGATGTATTTAAAGATGCATTATCTTTAAGTAGCAATACAGTATGTTATAATGGTGATATTTTCACTGGTGATGATTATAATAAATTAATAAAAGCTTTTCCAGAAGTAAAAACAGTGATGCTCGGAAGAGGTATACTAGCCAACCCAGGGTTAATTAATGAGATAAAAAATAATACTAATATAGATAAAGAAGTATTAAAAGATTTTCATGATGAAATTTTACATAAATACATAGAATTATTTAATGAACATAGGAATGCTCTATTTAGAATGAAAGAACTATGGGGATATATGATTTACATATTTTCAGATAATAAAAAATATGCTAAGAAAATAAAGAAGGCGCAAAATTTAAATGATTATAATTATGCTGTCTCAAGCTTATTTAGAGAGCAGGAAATCATAAAAGGCGCTGGATTATTTAGTAATTAATTTTATGTACCGGGATAGTGTAGATTATTTGTAAGGCTTCTTTTTATTATAAAGGTAACATTAAAGAGCATAGGAAAGAAATAAAATGCACCCTTCGTAAATGACAATGAAAACTATGCTGATTTAAAACTTCAACATAGTTTTTAACTTTATAGGACTTGTTTAAATCCTCTGCCATGAACCTCAGATGTATCTGAAATAGAGATAAAGGCTTTTTCATCTATAGAAGTAACTATGTTTTTAAGTTCAGGCAATTGACTTAGAGGTATAATACAATAAAGAATTCTTCTTTGATCTTTACTGTAAGCTCCTTCACCATAAAGGTAAGTAACTCCTCTATGTAAATTTTTCATTAAAAAATTTGATACTAAATCCTCTTTATTAGTAATAATAAAGACAGACTTTGTTTGGTTTAAGCCTTTAACTACATTATCAAGAACAAAAGCAGTTGTATACATAGCTATTAATGTATATAAAGCGCTAGTTAGTCCAAATACAAAAGCACTAATACTAACAATAATTAAATTTATACCAAAAGAAATTTTGCCTATGTTTAAGGTGGTATGTTTTCTTTTAATTAACATAGAAATTATATCAAATCCACCAGTAGATCCATGATGTGCAAATATTAATCCAAAGCCTATTCCATTAAGAACTCCACCATATAAACAGTAAAGTAATGTGTCGGTTATATTTAAAATATTAGATATAGAGCTTGTTAATATTAGTGATAAAGATAATGATAATGTTCCTACCAAAGAATATATAGTGAACTTTTTATCTAATTTTTTAAAGCTTAAAATAAATAAAGGAATATTTAATAAAAGAATTATGTATCCAGCCTGAATTTTAAACAAATATTGAAATATAAGAGCTACACCAGTGACACCTCCACTTAAAAGTTTAGCATGTATTAAAAACATATTTATCCCAATTGAACTTACAAAACTTCCTAATATGATAAATAATAAATCTATAATATTAGCTTTGTCTAAAACTTTAGTATCCATTTAAATTTTCCTCCTAATTGTAAATGTTGTAATAATTAAGCTAGCAGTGGGGTTAATAAATGTTAAAAAATTCTTATAAATATAAACTTTTAAATATATATTTATGATTAGTCAATTTATATATTATTATGAGTGGAAAATATGATGATTTTGTCCTGTTTTTTATAAAATGAAACCAATATTTTAAGCAATAGTTGTGTTTACAATTCAGCACAGTATTTATATTTTTTATCAACCATTTCTTTAAAATAGAGCATATAATTATTATAAGTATTTTTTAATATATAAGTTATAGGGTTTCAAGTTGACTTTTAAAATTATCCATTCCAAAACTTGGATATCCAAAATAGTGAGACATGCTCTGAATCACTTGGAACTCAACACTATAGTTTGTATAAAAATATTTTAAAGTTATTGAATAAATTTAAATTTGAGCTTATTTCTTACAGAACCAAAAAACGCTTGAAATAAGGTGGGAATGTAAAATTTATAGTATATGTTAAGTGAAATTTAAAGAAAGTTAATATTATACACAATATGTTAATAATATACTTATATTTTTATGATAATATATATTATAAAATTTATTAAAATATAAAATTATTGAAGGGAACTTAAGAGGAAAGAGAAATGAAATATCGTGAAAATATTAAAAATTCAAAAAGAATAGTTATAAAAATTGGAACATCAACTTTAACTTATGATAATGGAAATATAAATTTAAGAAGAATTGAAAAGATAGCTATGTCAATATCAGATTTAATAAATAGTGGGAGAGAAGTAATCCTTGTAACATCTGGATCAATAGGTGTTGGCGTAAGTAAGATGAACTTAAAGGAAAGACCTAAAACTATTAGAGAAAAGCAGGCAGCAGCATCTGTTGGACAAGTAGCCCTTATGAATATTTATAGCAAACTATTTGGAGAGTATGGATATTCAGTAGGTCAAATACTTTTAACAAGGGATATTATAGAATGTGAAAGAAGTAGAAATAATGTTGTAAATACTTTTGAAACTTTGTTAGAAAGTAGAATAATTCCAATAGTAAATGAAAATGATAGTGTGTCTATAGATGAAATTGAAAATGTATCTAGATTTGGAGATAATGATAATTTAGCAGCAATAGTGTCTACTATTGTAGATGCGAATCTTCTTATAATACTATCAGATATTGATGGATTTTATGATTCTAATCCAAGAACAAATAAAGATGCAAAACTTATAAAGGAAGTAAAATCTATAACTAAAGAAGTGCAAAGTTTTGCAGAAGGTGCGGGAAGTAATTTAGGTACAGGTGGTATGGAAACTAAAATACATGCAGCAAAAATTGTAACTGATAATAGTACCAATATGGTATTAGCAAATGGAAAAGACCCAGGTATACTTATTGATATATTAAATGGGGAAGATGTAGGGACTTTATTTTTAGGAAAAGAAAAATAGACAAGATGTAAAGGGAGAATTTTTATATGGAAGAGTTAATTTTAAAAGGTAAAAAAGCAAAAGAAGCTTCGTACATATTATCAAATATTTCAACAAATAAAAAAAATGAAGCATTAAATGAAATGTCAAAAGCATTATTAGAAAATGTTAATGAAATAATATCAGCAAATAAAATTGACATAGAAAATGCAAAAAGTAAGGGAACATCAGAAGCAATGCTAGATAGATTGCTTTTAAATGAAGATAGAATTAAAGGAATGAGTAAAGGTTTAAAGCAAGTAGCAGGTCTAGAAGATCCAGTAGGAGAAGTAAGTTCTATAATAACTAGACCAAATGGATTACAAATAGGTAAGAAAAGAGTTCCACTTGGTGTGATAGGAATAATATACGAAGCAAGGCCAAATGTAACTTGTGATGCAGTAGGATTATGTATAAAATCAGGTAATGTAACAATATTAAGAGGTGGTAGTGAGGCTATAAATTCTAATAAAAAAATCATACAAGTATTAAAAAAAGCATTAGAAAAAACTCAGTTGCCAAAAGAATGTATTCAATTGATAGAAGATACAAGCAGAGAAACTGTTAAAAGTATGATGAAATTAAATGAATATATAGATGTGTTGATACCAAGAGGGGGAGCAGGATTAATAAAGTCAGTGGTAGAAAATGCAACAGTACCAGTAATAGAGACAGGAACAGGAAATTGCCATGTTTATGTTGATAAAAATAGTGACTTAGAAATGGCAAAAGAAATAGTTATAAATGCAAAAACTAGTAGACCAGCAGTTTGTAATGCTGAAGAAAAGTTGCTTGTTCATGAAAATATAGCAAAAGAGTTTATTCCAGTAATAGTAGAAGAATTAAGAAAAAGAAAAGTAGAAGTTAGAGGAGATGAAAAATCTATAGCAGTAGTAAATGATATAATACAAGCTAATGAAGATGATTATTATAAAGAATATCTAGATTATATAATTTGTATAAAGATAGTGAAAAACATAGATGAAGCTATAAGTCACATAAACAAATATGGATCAGGACATTCTGAGGTTATAGTAACAAATGATTACCAAAATACTCAAAAATTTCATCAGCAAGTAGATGCAGCGGCAGTTTATGTAAATGCATCTACTAGATTCACTGATGGAGAGGAATTTGGGTTTGGGGCAGAAATAGGTATAAGCACTCAAAAGTTACATGCAAGAGGACCGATGGGGCTTAAAGAACTCACTACTAATAAGTATATAATATTTGGAAATGGTCAAATAAGATAATATTTATAATTAAAATTAAATTGACTTTTCTAACAGTATTGTATTGTGAAAGCAATATTGATATAATAAAATAAGCAAAGTTTATATAGACTTGCTTTGATTGTTATAATTTGATTGTTATAAATTGTAAGTTGATTTTATATTTAAACTAAAAATAACTAATTTCATTCATATCTTAAATATTTTTTAATAGGAGAAGAGAGATATGAAAGAATTTAGTATTAACACAAATGTTTATTTTGGAGAAGGTTCTTTAGATAGACTAAATGAAATTAAAAATAAGAAAGTATTAATTGTATGTGATAAGTTCATGGAAACTTCAGGGACAGCTGCAAAAATACAAGGAAAACTTGATAATTGCGAAGTAGCTATATATAGTGATATTGTACCTGATCCATCTTTAGAGGTTGTTGCTGCTGGTATTCAAAAGTTACAAAGCTGTAATGCACAAGTTCTTATAGCTCTTGGTGGAGGATCATCAATTGACGGAGCTAAGGCTATTAGAGAATATGCAAAAAAAGTTACTGGAGGGGTTTGCTCAATAGAAGAATTCTATGCTATACCTACTACAAGTGGTACAGGCTCAGAAGTAACAGAGTATGCAGTAATTACGAATAAACAAGAAGGATTAAAATACGCACTTGCAGATAAATCTCTTCTTGCAGATTATGCTATACTTGATCCAGAACTAGTAAAAACTGTACCTAAAGCTATAACTGCTGATACAGGAATGGATGTAATTACACATGCTATAGAGGCGTATGTTGCAAATGATGCTACTGATTTTTCAGATGCACTTGCAGAAAAAGCTTTAACTTTAGCTTTCAGATTTTTACCACAAGCTTATCTTGATGGAAATGATATAGTAGCAAGAGAAAAACTTCATAATGCATCATGTCTTGCAGGTATGGCTTTTAATGCAGCTGGACTTGGAATTACTCATAGTTTAGCTCATGCTTTAGGTGGAAAATTACATATTTCTCATGGAAGAAGTAATGCAATGATACTTCCTCATGTTATTGAATATAATGCTAATTTAAATAAAGATACTTTTAAAGTTGAATATAGTATAGCAGCTAAAAAATATCAAAGACTTGCAAAATTATTGAAACTACATGCACCAAATGTACATATTGGCGTTAATAATTTAATTAAAAGTATTGTAGAACTTCAAAATACATTAATGATTCCAAAAACATTAAAAGAGCAAGGTGCTGATATGAATTTAGCTCAAACATTAAAAGAAGAAATTGTTAATGCAGCTCTTAAGGATATTTGTACAACAGCAAATCCTAGAGAAACAACAAGTGAAGAGTTATTAATGGTTTTAGATAAAATTTTTGAATAAAATATCGTTTTTAAACCACTCATTAATGAGTGGTTTTTTTATGTGTTTTGCAAAATGTGAGAAATTTAGTTAAAATAAAATATAATTAAAAATAATGATAAAAAATGTATTCAATTTAAGAAAATTAAATTTAGATTTTAAAACATATGTATTTAAACAACTAAAACTATTAACTTTGACTAAAGTAATATGTTAATTAGAAGTAAAATTAAATTTGGCATTATATAATGACTTTAACATATTTTAATAAATAAAAGTTTATTGCAAATCCTTAGCTTTGACGGCAAAATATATAATTAAAATAGATTTTATTTTAAAAATACAAATAAGCGTTTATAGGATTCTAAGGCTATTTTAAAAATTGTCCATTCCAAAACTTGGATACCTAAATAGTGCTAGATGCTCCAAATCACTTACAATTCAACACTTTATCTTGTATGAAAAAATTTTAAGATTATTGAATAAATTTGAGCTTGTTTTCCTATAACATACTGAGTATCTTAATTTTTAAATGGATTAAAAGTAAATATGTAAATTAAAAATGCCATATATAGGAAACAAATGGAAGGAGTTTCTTCTTTACAGTTATGTTGAGAATAAGTAATATTATTTATAAGGAGAATGCTATCCTTTTATAATTTCTATTATTTTAAATTATATTTTAAGGTTTGACATTGTCCATTAATTATTTATAGGGTTCCAAGTTGACTTTTAAAATTATCCATTCCAAAACTTGGATACCTAAAATAGTGAGACATGCTCTGAATCACTTAGAATTCAACACTACATTTTGTATGAAAATATTTTAAAGTTGTTGAATAAATTTAAATTGGAGCTTGTTTCCCTATAGAACTACCAAACTATATTTATAATAGATATACATAATTAAGTATTTATAATTCTCATGAAAAGCATATTCTTATCATCAAGAAATCTGTGTATTTAAAAATTCAATTCTATTAAAAAATTTTTTATTATATGAATTAAGTTTTTAAAACCATAGTCATCCTTATAATTTTTGGTAACATCATAATTTTAAAATTCATCTAAATTACTTATTATTAAAAGAAATTTGTCTTATAATTATAAGTTTATTAGCTGTGGTAGTTGTATTAAACACATAACAAAAATAGAAAGTTTTAAATAAAGATTATAGAGAAATTACTTAGGTATTTTAATAAATATAAGTTTAGGACGAATATTTTGAAAATTACAAAGAGTTCTTATCTCTGTTAAATAAATTTAAAATATTAATAAACATTGTAAATATAAAATTAATTTTCTTAAATAATAAGGATTCCTCTATTAATTTGTAATTTGGATTGTTAAATATTAGACATTTAGTTGAGGAAATTCTTTTTGATAAAGTTTTCAAAGTCTTAAAGTCTATCAAGTTTAGATTTTAAAAAGGCTAAAAATATTATAAAAAAGGTGGTCTTAGTATGGGAGAAGAATTATATTCAATAGGAAAAGTTGGAGAAATATGTCAAATAACTACTAAAGCATTAAGATATTATGACAAAATGGGAATATTATCTCCAGATAAAGTAGCCAATGAAAGTGGCTATAGATACTATAGCAAGAAAAATTTATTAGCTGTACCTATGATAAAGTATTATAAACAAAGTGGATTTAAACTTGAGGAAATGAGAGAGTTTTTAAAAGGGACAACCTATGACTTCTTTGATAAAAGGTTTAGAAAAAAAATTGATGAATTAGATGAACTTGAGAAAGAGATAAATTTAAAAAAAAGATCAGTTAAAGATTGGCATGATTTAATAGTTGAGGCACAGATGGTAATTGAAAATAATGCTTGTGATGTGGCTGTAAAATACATAGACAGTCGTACTTTAACTTTTTTAAATCAAAGTTTTAAATACGATTATATGGATTCAATAATAAACATAGAATTTAACAATTATATAGATGATATGAATAATGCAGTAACAGGACCTGTAATTATATGTTTCCCATCATTTAAAAATAAAATTAATGGGAAGTGCAATAATATACGAATAATGCAACAGACAATTTTAAAGTGTAAAGAGGAAGTAAGTGTAGAATTTGGTGGCTGGATGGCTGTTGCTTGCTATCATATAGGAGCTCATGAAACAATTAATGAAACCTATATGAAAATGCAAGAGTGGGCGAAAAATCATAATTATATATGCTGCGAAGAATCCTATGAAAGATATGTAACAGATTATTGGACAACCAAAAACACAGATAAATTTGTAACAGAAATTTTAATTAAAATTAAGAGAAAAATTTAGTTTTAGCATGTTGAAAACGTTGACCCTAGGGGAAGGTATAGAAGGGGATTGAGAGTGAACATATAAAAATTCATAATATTATTAAATGAAAAAATTTATTTATTTTTAAAATTAAATTGAATTAATGATATATTTATTGTTTTCTACAAAAGAAAATTATGGTTATAGTTATCATGTTAAAAACTGATATAGCTGACATTGTGAATGTTTTATAATTGTTTATTAATTTGGAAGTGAAGTTAAATTAATAATATTTTTAATTTTGTTTAAATGTTTTTAATAATTATATATTGACTTTACCCCAAAGGGAAAGGACTATAATTTATTTGAGAATAAAATACTTACAAGGTATGAAATGAAAAGTTGTTTGAGAGTTTAAAAATAAAATGTCCAAAATTATAACAATCACAAAAATATTAATCTATTAAGGTTAAGTTTGAAAGAGTATATATTTTATTAATTATATAAAATTTATTATTTATTGAAAGGAGTTTTATTTTATGTATGAAGTTTCAAAAGCAGTAAGTGTAGAAGCAATTGCTGCAAAAAAGAAATTATCAAGTAATTTCTTTAAAAAGGGTGTATCCCTAGCTTTATTTTCAGGACTTGCCTATGGATTATACACTGCATTTCTAACGATGGGTATGACTAAAGGAGTTTGGGGGGACTGGTATGGTGTTAATACAGCAGGCTTATCAGCATTTGTTGTAGCATACTTACTTGCAGCACTTGGTAATGCGATAAATGATACGTGCAGTGCTATCTGGGCCCTTTCATATGCCGTAGTTAAAGGTAAATTTGGCGATTTTTTAAGATGTATTAATACAAGACCGGGACGTGTTATGATAATAGCTGCTCTTATTGGAGGACCAATAGCTGGTACTTCGTATGTTATAGCTCTTCAAATGGCCGGTTCGATAGTTGTTCCAATATCAGCTCTTTGTCCTGCTATTGCTGCTATATTAGGTAAAATTTTATATAAACAGGAATTAAATAAACGTATGGCTTTTGGTATTGCAGTCTGTGTGTGTGCTAGTTTTTTAATTGGTAGTACAGGCTTTAGTGGCGGTGCTTCAAAAAATACTATTATTGGTATTTCAATAGCAATAATTGCAGCTCTAGGATGGGGATTTGAAGGTTGTGTAGCTGGATATGGTACAGCTATGATTGATCCTGAAATTGGAATTTGCATTCGTCAAGTAACATCAGGTATAGCAAATCTATTTATCTTAGTTCCAATCTTTGGAGTACTTGCTGGTGGAATAAATATTTCTGCAGATCTTGCTGTACAAGCATTCACAAGTGGACCTGCAATGATATGGTTTGCTTTAAGTGGTCTTTTATCATTCATGACATTTATGACATGGTATGCTGCAAACAGTAAGTGTGGAGCAGGACTTGGTACTGCATGTAATGGTACATATTCATTCTTTGGACCGTTATTCTGCTTATTAGTACTAGGAGTATACGGTGGAATGGATGGATGGTCATTACCTTCAGTTGCTTGGGTTGGAGCTGTAATAATGATGTTTGGTATACTTACAATATCTATGAATCCACTTGATTTATTTAGAAGAAAAAAAGAGGAGGTTTAATATAGATGAAACCACTTAACTATGCAATCTTAAAATACTTTACTAAAGTTGAAGAAGCTTGTGCTGATGATGTTATAGATGCATTAAAAGGCGAGTATGGAAATTTTAAGGCGTTTAATAAAAAATCTATAATTAATGCTTTAATGACAGCTGAAGCCAATGGACTTGTTGAAGAAACAAGAATTGATTTAGACAAAAATAAAGAGTTAAGAGTTTATTATCATGCACATGAAGAAGGGGCTGCTACAATTAATAAATTTATTAAAGATTAATTTTTAGCATTAACAAAAGTTAAATGATTTAGAAATCTCTTAAATTTATAGTTAAGTAATTATTTTAGTAAATATTATTTAAAAAATTATTCTTAATTACATATTTTAGAATAAAATTATTAGAAAATTTTTACTATAAAAAATATTATTACTTTTTATAAAAAGGTAAGAAATCTAATAAACATATACAACAAACCAAAAAATACATATAAACATAAAAAAACATATAAAAGTTGTGTGATTTAGCGGAAAATGTACAAGCTAAAATCAAGAAGGAGGACTTATCAATGAGATATTATGGAAATGAGGCATTAGGTCTTGTAGAAACAATAGGGTTAGTTCCTGCACTTCATGCTGCAGACCAAATGCTTAAAGCAGCAAATGTTGAGCTGATTTCATATGAAAATATTGGATCTACTCTTGTAACAATCATGGTAAAAGGTGATGTTGGAGCAGTAAAATCTGCAGTAGAAGCAGGTGCTAAAGCAGCAGCATCAATTGGAACTTTAACAGCACACAATGTTATGCCACGTCCTATCAGACCAGTTGGCGATATTGTTTCAGTACACGATATTGATTTATAAGATATAGAAAGGAAATGATATACATATGGCTAGATATGAAGCTTTAGGGCTAGTTGAGACTTTTGGTTTAGTTTTTGCTTTAGAAGCAGCAGATGCAATGTGTAAAGCATCCAATGTTGAACTTGAAGGATATGCAAATGTTGCATCAGGTTATATAACTGTATTAGTTCGTGGTGATGTTGGAGCTTGTAAAGCAGCAGTAGATGCTGGTGTTGCAGCAGTTGAAGCAATGGAAGGTGCAAATCTTTATAGTTCAATGGTTATTCCAAGACCACACCAAGATATTGAAAAAATAATAAAACGTTATGAGCTTGTAAATCTTATAGCTGAGTAAAAGTAAAATTTTTTCTAAGGAGAGGGGGGGAGAAAATGAATATTATAGATAATGATTTACTCTCCATTCAAGAAGCGAGAATTCTTGTTGAAAATGCTTATGAGGCACAAAAAAAATTAGCGACTTTCCCACAAGAAAAACTTGATGAGATAGTTGAACGTATGGCTGAAGAAGTTGAAAAACATTTAAAGGAACTTGCAAAAATGTCTAATGAAGAAACTGAATATGGAAAGTGGGAAGATAAATATATTAAAAATCGCTTTGTATGTAAGTATCTAAAAAATAGACTTAAAGGCATGAATTGTGTAGGGGTAATTAATAAAGATAAAGAAAATAGCACAATGGATGTTGGAGTTCCAATGGGGGTTATTATAGCCTTTTGTCCAGCTACAAGTCCTGTTTCTACAACAATATATAAAGCGTTAATTGCAATTAAATCAGGGAATGCAATTATATTCTCGCCTCATCCAAGAGCTAAGAATACAATTTTTAAAGTAGTTGATATTTTAATCCGAGCTGCAGAAGGTGTAGGACTTCCAGAAGGTGCTCTTGCATACTTACATACAGTAATGAAAAGTGGTTCATTAGAACTTATGAATCATAAAAGTGCTTCACTTATAATGAATACTGGTGTTACAGAAATGCTTGATGAAGCCTATAAATCTGGCAAACCAGTAATCTATGGTGGCAATGGTAATGGTCCAGCTTTTATAGAGCGTACTGCTGATATAGAGCAGGCTGTTAAAGATATTATTGTTAGTAAAAACTTCGATTATGGAGTTGTATCTGCTGCAGAGCAATCAATTGTTGTAGATAGTTGTATTGCAAGTGAAGTTAAGAATGAGCTTCAAAAAAATGGTGGATATTTTATGACAGAAGAGGAAGCTGAAAGGTTGGGAGCAATATTCTTTTATAAAGATGGAAGTCTTGACCTAGAGATGGTTGGTAAATCACCACAGTTTTTAGCTAAAAAAGCTGGCTTCACTGTTCCAGAAGATGTGAGGGTACTTATTTGTAAACAAAAATTTGTTTCTCAAAGTAACCCTTATTCAAGAGAAAAACTTTGTCCAGTATTAGCTTTTTATATAGAAGATGACTGGATGCATGCTTGTGAAAAATGTATAGAGTTATTGTTGAGTGAACGACATGGACATACGCTCGTTATACATTCCAAGGATGAAGAAGTTATTCATCAATTTGCATTGAAGAAACCGGTTGGTAGAGTGCTTGTTAATACTTCAGGAACTTTCGGAAGTATGGGAGCTACTACAAATTTATTTCCTTCAATGACTTTAGGGAGTGGGTCTGCAGGTCAAGGAATGACTTCAGACAATGTTTCACCTATGAATTTGATATATGTACGTAAAATTGGATATGGGGTTCGTAAAGTAGATGAAATTGTTAATACAGTAGAGGTTAAAGAGAATTCTTCATATGCAGTTTTAAATAATAATTCAAATGAAAGTAATAACTTCAAATTATTAGAAAGTGTTTTGAAAAAAATTCTAGCTGAATTAAAATAAAAAATATATTTAATATTTAAATAGATTAAAGAATGTGAGGTAATAAAGTGGATATTCGTGAGTTTACAAATAAATTTATGGAAGCTACAAAAAACATGTCTGATGAAGAACGTGCTGGTTTAATGGAAATGTTTAAGAAAGTTTCTAATGATATAACAAAAGAAGAAACAACAACTAATGTTGTATGTGACAATAATGGTGAAATTCCAGATGGAATGACAGAACGTTTAGTTAAATTAAAAGAAAACTATTTAAAGCATGTACCATCAATAACAGTTCACCGTGCAAGAGCTATAACTAAAATGGTAAAAGAAAACCCTGGAATGCCTAAGGCAATTTTACGTGGTAAGTGTTTTAAATATTGTTGTGAAACTGCACCATTAGTAATTCAAGATCATGAGCTTATAGTTGGAGCACCAAACGGAAAGCCTCGTGCTGGAGCATTCTCTCCTGAGATATCTTGGAGATGGTTAGAAGAAGAGATAGATACAATAGGAACTCGTGCACAAGACCCATTCTATTTAGCTGAAGAAGATAAAAAAGTATTACGTGAAGAGATATTTCCATTCTGGAATGGAAAATCAGTTGATGAATATTGTGAAAGCCAATATCGTGAAGCTGGAGTATGGGAACTTTCAGGAGAATCTTTTGTTTCAGATTGTTCATATCACGCATTAAATGGAGGAGGAGACTCTAACCCAGGATATGACGTTATATTAATGAAAAAGGGTATGCTTGACATAATAAAAGAAGCAGAAGAAAAATTAACAGGACTTAGCTACGAAGTACCAGAAGATATAGAGAAAATTTACTTCTACAAATCATTAATAGATACTGCAGAAGGGGTTATGATATATGCTAAACGTATGTCAGAGTATGCTGCACAGTTAGCTGCAAAAGAAACTAACCCTAAGCGTAAAGCTGAACTTTTAAAAATATCTGAAGTAAATGCAAAAGTTCCAGCTCACAAACCAACTAATTACTGGGAAGCAATACAAGCAGTTTGGACTATAGAATCACTACTTGTAGTTGAAGAAAACCAAACAGGTATGTCTATAGGACGTGTTGACCAATATATGTATGAATTCTACAAAAACGATATAGAATCAGGACGTATGAATGATTTTGAGGCATTTGAATTATCAGGTTGTATGCTTATAAAAATGTCTGAAATGATGTGGCTAACAAGCGAAGGTGCATCTAAATTCTTTGCAGGTTACCAACCATTCGTTAACATGTGTTTAGGTGGAGTTACAAGAGAAGGTCGTGACGCTACAAACGAGTTAACATATCTTTTAATGGATGCAGTTCGTCACGTTAAAATATATCAACCAACTTTAGCTTGTCGTATACATAAAGCATCACCACACAAATATCTTAAGAAGATTGTTGAAGTTATTCGTGCAGGTATGGGATTCCCAGCATGTCACTTCGATGATGTTCATATAAAAATGATGTTAGCAAAAGGAGTTTCTATAGAAGATGCAAGAGATTACTGTTTAATGGGATGCGTAGAGCCTCAAAAATCAGGAAGATTATATCAATGGACTTCTACAGGATATACTCAATGGCCAATATGTATAGAACTTGTTCTTAATCATGGTGTACCACTATGGTATGGTAAACAAGTATGTCCAGATATGGGAGATTTAAATAACTTCAAAACTTATGAGCAATTTGAAGCAGCTGTTAAAGAGCAAATTAAATATATTACTAAATGGACAAGTGTTGCTACAGTAATTTCTCAACGTGTTCACAGAGATCTTGCACCAAAACCACTTATGTCTATGATGTATGAAGGATGTATGGAAAATGGTAGAGGTGTAGAAGCAGGCGGAGCTATGTACAACTTTGGACCAGGAGTTGTATGGAGTGGTTTAGCTACTTATGCAGATTCTATGGCAGCTATAAAGAAATTAGTATTTGAAGAAAAAAAATATACTTTACAAGAAATGAATGAAGCATTAAAATGTGATTTCGTTGGATATGAAAGATTAAGAAAAGATTGTTTAGAAGCACCTAAATACGGTAATGATGATGACTACGCAGATTATATTGCTGCTGACCTAATCAACTTTACTGAACAAGAGCATCGTAAATATAAAACATTATATTCAGTGCTTAGCCACGGTACTTTATCAATCTCAAATAATACTCCATTTGGACAAATGACTGGAGCTACTGCAAATGGACGTAGAGCATGGATGCCATTATCAGATGGTATAAGTCCATCACAAGGAGCAGATTATAAAGGACCTACTGCTATAATAAAATCTGTTTCTAAAATGTCTTGTGAAGATATGAACATAGGAATGGTTCATAACTTCAAGTTAATATCTGGTCTTTTAGATACAAAAGAAGGAGAGCAAGGAATAATAACATTATTACGTAGTGCGTGTGCTCTTCAACTTGGAGAAATGCAGTTTAACTACTTAGATAACCAAACTTTAATAGAGGCACAAAAACACCCAGAGCAATATCGTGACTTAATCGTTCGTGTTGCTGGATATAGTGCATTCTTTGTTGAGTTATGTAAGGATGTTCAAGATGAAATAATCAGTAGAACTATGCTTACACATTTCTAATAAAACTTAAAGTTTAAAAATAGAAACTAGTTAGATTAGATTTTATAAAGTCTGTAATCTACAGAATTATTCTGTAGATTATAGATTTCAATTAAGACATATATTAAAAATCAAAGTAAATGAAACTGGAGAATAAAGAATATGAGTAATGGAAATTTAGGTGTAATTGAACGTAAAGCGACGATTTTTAATATACAAAAATATAATATGTATGATGGAGATGGAATAAGAACTCTAGTATTTTTTCAAGGGTGCCCACTTCGCTGTAAATGGTGTGCAAATCCTGAAGGAATGATAAAAAAACATAGAGTTATGTTTAAAAGTAATTTATGTGTTAATTGTGGAGCTTGCGTTTCTGCTTGCCCTGTTGGAATACATAGCATCTCTAATGAAACTTTAAAGCATGAAGTTAATCGTGATATTGACTGTATCGGATGTGGTAAATGTAAGAGTGCTTGTCTTAAATCTGCAATATCAATAGTTGGAGAAGTAAAAACTATTTCTGAACTTTTAGAAATTGTAGAAGAAGATAGAACTTTTTATGAAATGTCTGGTGGTGGAGTTACATTAGGTGGTGGTGAAGTTTTAATGCAGCCTGAAGCAGCATGTAGTTTACTTATGGCATGTAAGCAAGAAGGAATAAACACTGCAATTGAAACTTGTGGTTATGCAAAACTAGAATCAGTACTTAAGGCTGCTGAGTTCACAGATTTATTCCTATTTGACATTAAACATATTGATTCTGAGAGACACTTTCAGTTAACAGGTGTGAGAAATGAACAGATTTTAGAAAATCTTAAAGAACTTCTTCGTCGCAAATATAATGTAAAAATTCGTATGCCTTTATTAAAAGGTGTAAATGATTCTCAAGAAGATATTGAAAAAGTTATGGAACTTTTAGAACCATATAAAGATTATAAGAATTTTAGAGGAGTTGATTTACTTCCATATCATAAAATGGGGGTAAATAAATACAACCAACTAGGAATTGAATATCCTATAAAGGATGACCCAAGTTTGAAAAGTGAAGATTTAGATAGAATAGAAGGATGGATTAAAAAATACGATTTACCTGTAGAAGTAATCCGCCATTAATTTAAATAGATAATAAGATGGGAGGTAAGGTTTATGGAAAATTCACTTGATAGAAATATACAGCGTATTATACAAGAGTCAGTTCCAGGAAAACAGATTACCATAGCTCATGTTATTGCATCACCTATGACTGATATATATGACCGTCTAGGGATTGATGAAAAAGGAGCAATAGGTATTTTAACCCTTTCTCCATATGAAAGTGCCATAATTGCAGCAGATGTTGCCACAAAAGTTGCAGATGTTAAAATTGGATTCCTTGATCGTTTTACAGGTTCAGTTGTAATAAATGGAGATGTTCAAAGTGTTGAAACAGCACTTGAGGCAGTGAATAATACATTAAGAGATATGCTTGGATTTACTCCAGCTATTATTACAAGAACATGAAGAAAAAGCGCATAATGGTAATTGGTCCTTCAGGATGTGGAAAAACTACATTAATTAATGCATTGAATGATTATGAAGGTCCTTTAAGACGAACACAGGATTTGCTTTATGGCAAAAATACCATTGATGTTCCAGGAGCTTATGTAGAAAATGCATGGATGTACAAGCATATAATTGCAACAGCTCAAGATGCATCTCATGTGCTTATGTTGATTGATCAATCTAATTGTACTGAAATGTATTCCCCTGGATTTGCAAAGTGTTTTAGATGTCCAGTAATTGGGGTTATAACAAAATGTGACTTATCATCTGAAAATGAAGAGAAATGTTTGCAACAGTTAAAGGATATAGGTATATCAGAGCCGTATTTTCATATTAGTTTTCCTATGGGAACAGGAATTGATGCTTTAAAGAAGTATTTATTTGAAAAAGGTGAGGAGTAAAGGTCAATGATGAAATTTATTACTGAAGAGTATTTAAGAGATTTATACAGAAAAGAACCTTTTAATACCTACAATTTACAACAGGGACAGCGCCTTACACCTGGAGCAGCTCAATATTTGTCTGATAAGAGAATAGAAATAAATGATAAGGCTTTAAAAGTAAAGAAGAAAGTTTCTCAAAACAAACAGACTGAAAGTAAACAGACTGAAAGTAAACAGACTGAAAGTAAACAGACTGAAATAGTAAAGCAAGTGAGAAACAGTGATCTGAATTTAAAGAAGAAGCTTTGTTACAAGTTGAAATCTATAGAGGCAATATTTCTTGTTACTGGTAGTGAAATATTAAGAGAAGATATTTTTTTAGCACAAAACATTATAATCTTGGGCAGGAAAATATCAAATATTAGAAATGTTGTGAATGGAAAAGGTACTCTTGAGACTATTAGTTGTAAAGCGTGCAGTGGAATGAATTCATCAAATTTCATAACTGAGCTTGATGATTGTTTTGAAATAACAGAATTTCATATGCAGCTTAAAAAAAGCAATGTGATTTTGAAAATGCACACACTTCGTTGTGCTTTACAGGAATTGCAGTTTGAGATAGTTGAGATATACAACAATGATGATGATTTAAAAAATAAAATTATAGAGAATTTTAATTCAATAATTAATTCGCTATCTCAGTTGATTTGTTCGGCAGTAGGAGGAAAAGAATGTCAGAGAAAAGAATAAACTTCGAACGTTGTGATGATTTTGTTAGAAAGTTTGAAGAAGTTATAGAAAAACCAATTGTTAATGAATCTTCGGTTTATTATACAGGAGTAGACTTAGGTACTGCTTGTGTGGTGTTAGCGGTTTTAGATGAAAATTATGAGCCTGTTGCAGGTGCATACAGATATGCAGATGTAGTTCGTGACGGTATGGTTGTTGACTATATTGGGGCAGTAAAAATTGTCAGAGAACTTAAGCAGGAAATCGAAGAAAAATTAAATACTGAACTTCTTTATGCAGCTGCTGCAATTCCACCTGGAACAGATTCTTTAGATTCTGGAGCAATTAAAAATGTAGTTCAAGCTGCAGGATTTGAATTAACATGTCTTTTAGATGAGCCTACTGCTGCAAATGCTGTACTTAAAATTGAAAATGGTGCCGTTGTAGATATCGGTGGTGGAACAACTGGAATATCAGTTTTAAAAGATGGAAAAGTTGTTTATGTTGTTGATGAACCTACAGGGGGGACTCATTTTTCATTAGTTATTTCAGGGGCATATAAAATGCCATTTAAAGAAGCAGATAAATTTAAAAGAGATAATAAAAATCATAAAGAAATTTTACCATTACTAAGACCAGTAGTTGAAAAGGTAGCATCAATTATTAATCATAATATTAAGGATTATGATGTTAATGAAATTTCTTTAGTAGGTGGTACCTGTTGTTTGACAGGAATTGAAGAGATTATAGATAAAAATACTGGAGTATATACTCATAAGCCTAAAAATCCTATGTTTGTTACGCCACTTGGGATAGCATTAAGTTGTACACAAGATATTATTGAATAATAAGGGGAGTGTTTAAAAGTGGATTTTAGAATTATAAAATCACCTTCCAATAGCACTAAAGATATTCTTAAAAGACGAATGAGTGGAATTTGTAAAACAGAGCTAGATAGTGTTGATGCAATAGGACTTGTTCAAGGTAAACTTATTGATATGATTTATGTCGCAGATGTTGCTGAGAAAGCTGTTGGCGTTACCGTTGAAGACATAAGGGGTACATGTCCACAACACATGGTTTTACTTGGTATTTTTGGTGACACATCATCAGTTGAAGCTGCAATGAAGGAGATTCAACTGAAAATGAAAGAGGGAAAATAATATGATAATAGCAAGACTTATTGATAATGTATGGGCTACTAGAAAAGCAGATTCACTTAGTGGACTCAAATTTATGCTTGCTGAAGAAATTAGTGGAACCAATGAAGGCCGTAGATTTGTCGTTGTTGACATTATCAGTGCAGGCATTGGGGATAGGGTTATAGTTAGTACTGGATCAGCTGCACGTAGAATGCTAGGTGATGATAATATTCCAGTAGATGCAGTTGTAGTTGGAATAGTTGATAGCGATTGTAATTTAGATTAGAGCACAATCTTTTTTAAAATAATTAAAGGTTTTTAGGATTGGTATATATACTAAGATTATTTGAAAGGATGTGAAAATATGAAAAAATTAATCTGTGCAAAAGATATTGAGGAGTTAATAGTAAGTGGAAAAAAAGCTTTCTATATAGATGGTAGTGAGATAATCACACCATCAGCTAAAGAACTTGCAATAAATAATCAAATAGAATTCACTACAGAAGTTTCTAAGCCTAAAGCACAGCAATTAGAAGTAAAAAAAGCTCCAAGTATAGAAGGCATGGACAGTGAGATGTTACTTAACTTTTTTAGAGCTTTAATGGACAAAGGTCTTTTACAAGAATTACTTGAATGCTTAAAGCCAAAGAACCTTTTGTTTGATGCTGAATGTGACCCTAGCGGACTTAAGGTTGTTAGAGGAAATACAGTAAAAATGGATGTATTTGACACTGGAGATTCAAATGTAAGAGCTTATTTTCAAGAGTTAGTAAGTAAAAAAGAATCAAAAATGAGTGCTGGATTTTTAGTTATTGAAAACTCAAAGTTTGATTGGGAGTTAACTTACGAGGAAATTGATTATGTTATAGAGGGAACTTTAACAGTTGAAATCAATGGAAAAACATATACAGCTTATCCTGGAGATGTACTATTCGTACCATCAGGTTCTAAAGTAGTTTGGGGTTCACCGGACAAAGCTAGAGTGTTTTATACAACATATCCAGCAAACTGGGCTGATCTTTTATAGAAGACTAGGAGGATAAACCTATGCAAGCACTTGGTTTTATAGAAACAAGAGGTTTACTTACAGCTATTGAGGCTGCTGATACAATGGCAAAATCGGCAGATGTAAGTATTGTTGAAAAAACTTATATAGGTGGTGGTCTTGTTACAATTGTAGTTACAGGTGATGTAGGTGCAGTGAAAGCAGCTATAGAGGCTGGTGGAGCAGCTGTTAAAAATATTGATGAAGAATCTTTAATTTCAGAGCACGTAATTCCAAGACCACATGAGGAATTGGAAAGTATAATAGGACCTAACACTTCAAAAGAAATTTTGGAAGTTCCATCATCTAATAAAGAAGATGGTTTAAAAGAAATAGAAAAAACAGAAGAAAAAATCACAGCAAATGTAGAAGATACTGAAGAACATGTAGAGAAAGCTGAAAAAGCAGAAATGCATGAAGATAAACTAGAAGAACAGTTAGAAAAAAATCAAGAGATTTTAGAAACTGATTCAGATAAACTACATAAAATGAGTTTACAAAATTTACATAAAGATGACATAGATAATTTAATAAATAAAGATGGTATAGAAAAAACTATTTTAATGTTATCTAAGCTAAAGGTTGTTAAACTTAGAAATTTAGCTCGTGAATATGATGATTTTGTAATTAGGGGCAGAGCAATTTCAAAAGCTGACAAAAATTTATTAATTACAAAATTTAAAACATATTATGAGAAAAATTAGCTAGAGTGATATTTACGAAAGGAATGAAAGTACCATGGAAAATTTTGATAAGGACTTATATTCAATACAAGAAGCAAGAAATCTTGCTAGACTTGGAAAAATAGCAGCTAATAAAATTGCTGATTACACTGAAGAACAAATTGATAAGATTTTACGTAATATGGTTAGAGTTGCAGAAGAAAATGCTGCTTGTTTAGCACAAATGGCAGTTGAGGACACAGGTTTTGGTAAAGTTGAAGATAAAACTTTCAAAAATCATTTAGCATCTACTATACTATATGATTCAATAAAAGATATGAAAACTATCGGTATAATTGGAGAAGATGAGGTAAATAAAGTTATAGAAGTTGCTGATCCAGTTGGTTTAGTTATGGGAATAGTTCCTTCAACAAACCCAACATCTACTGCAATTTATAAATCTATGATAGCTATAAAATCTCGTAATGCTATAGTGTTTTCACCACACCCATCTGCAGCAAGATGTACAATTAAAGCAGCTCAATTAATGAATGATGCAGCTGTTGAAGCTGGTGCACCAGAAAACATTGTAAGTGTAGTACATACTCCAACAATTGCAGCTACTAACGAATTAATGAAATGCAAAGAAGTTGCTATAATAATAGCTACAGGTGGTCCAGGAATGGTTAAAGCTGCTTATAGTGCAGGAAAACCAGCTCTTGGTGTTGGTGCAGGAAACTCTCCAGCATATATTGAAAAAACAGCTAATATAGAAAAAGCTGTTAGAAACATTATGGCAAGTAAAACTTTTGATAATGGTACAATTTGTGCATCAGAACAATCAATAGTATGTGAAGAATGTAACTGCGATGCAGTTGTTGCAGAGTTCAAAAAACAAGGTGGATACTTCATGACTGAAGAAGAAACTAATAAAGTTTGTAAATTATTATTCAAAAACGGACATGCTATGAATGCTAAATTTGTTGGAAGAAGCCCACAAGTTATTGCAACTGCAGCAGGAATATCAATTCCAGAAGGAACAAAAGTACTTATAGGAAAGCAAAACGGAGTAGGCGAAGGAAATCCTTTATCATATGAAAAACTTACAACAGTTTTAGGATGTTATACTGTAAAAGATAGCAAAGAAGCATATGAGTTAAGTTGCGAATTACTTCAAAACGGAATTGGACATACAATGAGTATACATACTGAGGATAGAGCTATTGTTATGAAATTCTCAGGGGTACCAGCATCTCGTATTCTTATAAACACTGGTGGAACACAAGGTGGAACAGGTGCAAGTACAGGACTTAATCCTGCATTTACTTTAGGCTGTGGAACTTGGGGCGGAAGCTCAACATCTGAAAATGTTACTCCAGAGCACTTAATAAATATAAAGAGAGTTACTTATGGTTTAAAAGATTGCGCAACATTAGCATCTAATGACCCAACTTTCAATTGTATAAAAACTGCAGAAAACTGTCATGGTGTTCAAAATCAATTTATTAATATGAGCCCAGCTCAAATTGCAGCAGCAGCAGAAGTTTTAAATAAAGTTAATGATTCAGTTAAAAATACTAATAATTGTACTGAATGTAGTAGCGAAGCTAAGAATGAAAGCGGAAAAAATGAAGAACTTTTAGACTTAGTTAATCAAATAATTGCTACTATGAAGGGGAACAACTAATGGAAAATTACGAAGAATTACTAAAGGTTTTATTAGAAGCTGTGAAGGATAAAGGATCAAATGCTGTAATTACTGGAAATTCATCTGAAATTCCAGTAGGTGTTTCTAATAGACATGCACACCTTTCACAAAAAGATATAAATACTCTATTTGGTGAAGGTTATAACCTTACAAAACTTAAAGACTTATCTCAACCTGGACAATATGCATGCAAAGAAACTATCACAATTTGTGGACCAAAAGGTGCAATTGAGAAAATTAGAATTCTTGGACCAGCAAGAAGTAAGTCTCAAATTGAAGTGCTAATGGGAGACTGTATTAAACTTGGTGCAGCACAATATGTAAGACTGTCTGGAGAATTAAGCAAAACAGCTGGAATTACACTAGTTGGACCAAAAGGTTCTGTTCAGCTAGAAGAAGGTTTAATAGTTGCACAAAGACATATCCACATGACACCTGAAGATGCTAAAAATTTAGGCGTGTGTGATGGAGAGATAGTATCAATAAAATTTGATGATTTAAGAGGCGGAACATATAGCAACGTCGCTATTAGAGCTAATGATACTTCAAAGCTTGAATGCCATCTTGACATAGAAGAAGCTAATGCAATGGGCATTAACTCAAAATCAAAAATAACAATAGTAAAATAAGAAAACCACAAGATTAAAATAAGAGTTTATAATTAAAAATAAAATAAAAAAATAACTATATTTAGGAGGATTTTCAAATGAAATACGATGCATTAGGAATGATAGAAACAAAAGGTTTAGTAGGAGCAATAGAAGCAGCAGACGCTATGGTTAAAGCTGCAAATGTATACTTAATAGGTAAAGAATATGTTGGAGGCGGACTTGTAACTGTTATGGTTAGAGGAGATGTTGGAGCTGTTAAAGCTGCTACAGATGCTGGTGCTGCTGCTGCACAACGTGTTGGAGAATTAACATCAGTTCACGTAATACCTCGTCCACATTCTGAGGTTGAAGTAATTCTTCCAACAGCTAAAGAAGCTGTAAAATAGTATTTTAATTAAAATGAAGGAGTTATTGCAAAATTAACTTATAAAAGTTAATGGAGCAATAGCTCCTTTTTTTATAAAAATTTAGTTAAATAAAATTAGATTAATTATAAATTAAATAAGGTTTATACTAAATAAAATATAAAAAACTGTTGACAAATATAAAAATCATATGTAAAATAACGTATTAAATAAAAGAATATTGATTGTAGAGGTCGCGATATTTATAAGTACCAATAATGAGGTAAGCACAATGATTTATTGGAAAAGGAGTTATCGCCGAAGGATATAACTTATGCTTTAAGGTTATATACCTGGGTATGTATAAAATATATGCATAACTGTCACAAGTTTAAATTGTGTTGAGCTACATTTGAGGAATAAATGGTATATTTATATTGATTTTATGTCCCCTTAAGTGTTACTTAAGGGGTTTTTTATATTTAAAAAGATATACACACCCTGTAGCAAAAGCAAAATACCCAAAATTAGGAGGAAACTATTATGAAATTACAAGGAACTATGTTGGTAAAAGAAAATGAATTGTATATAGGGGGTGTAAGTTGTAAAGAACTTAGAGAAAAATATCAAACACCACTTTACGTATTTGATGAAGAGTTAGTTAGAAATAACTGTAGAGAGTATGTAAAACATTTTAGAGTAAATAAAGAAAATAATAGAGTGGCTTATGCAGGTAAAGCATTTTTACCTATATATATGTGTAAGTTAATAAATGAAGAAGGGTTATGTCTTGATGTAGTATCAGGAGGAGAATTATATACAGCATATAAGGCCCAATTCCCTATGGAAAAAATATTATTTCATGGAAATAATAAAACAATAGAAGAAATAAAAATGGGTGTAGAACTAGGAGTTGGAAGATTTGTTGTAGACAACTATTATGAATTAGAATTATTAGAAAAAATTTGTGAAGAAAAAGGTGAAAAGCAAGCTGTTTACTTTAGGATAACTCCTGGAATAGAAGCGCACACACATGAATATATAAAAACTGGACAAATTGACTCTAAGTTCGGATTTACATTATCAAATGGAGAGTTATATAACGCATTAGAGAAATTAAATAATTATAAAAATATAGAGTTGGTAGGGATACATGCTCATATAGGGTCACAAATATTTGAAGTAGAGCCGTATTTAGATGAAGTTAAAATAATGATGAACTTAGTAAAAGAAATAAAGGAATCCTATAACATAAATATAAAAGAAGTAGATTTAGGTGGAGGGATGGGAGTTTATTATACGGAAGAAGATAAACCGAAAACAATAAAAAAATTCTGTGAAGCGATAATAGAAAAAACAGAGGAAGTATGTAAAAAAATTGATATAAAAGTACCTATTTTAATAATAGAACCAGGAAGATCAATAGTAGCAAATGGGGGAAGTACAATATATACAGTAGGAGCTATGAAACATATAAAAGGTATAAGAACTTATGTAAGTGTAGATGGTGGAATGACAGATAATATAAGACCTTCCTTATACCAAGCAGGATATGAATGTGCAATTGCTAATAAAATAGGAGAAAAGAGAAAAAACCAAGTTACAATATCAGGTAAGTGTTGTGAAAGTGGTGATATACTTATAACAGATACTAATATTATGGACATAAAAAGTGGAGATATATTAATAGTTTCATCAACTGGTGCATATGGATATTCAATGGCATCAAACTACAATAAAATAACAAAACCAGCAGTAGTATCAGTACAAAATGGAAAAAGTAAATTAATATGTAAAAGACAAAGTTATGAGGATTTATTTAAATTAGAAGTAGTATAAATTATGAAACTAAATTTTATCAAGAATCAAAAAAAGGAAAAAAGGTAGAGGTTCCATTAATAATAATTTATGGGGATATACAAGAGAGCATGTTAACAATATTAAAAAGCTTAATAGAGAAGTTTAAAGTGGATGGTTATTATGCGTTAGGTGTAGCTACAGAACCAATAGGAATATTATGTGGATTAGAATATATTCCTTTTAGTAAAAATGAAAGTTTAAAAATATAGACGGAGTTTTAACTATAACAAAAAATGATGATATAGATTTATTTTACAAAAAAATTTAAAGATGTTTCTTGGTGAAAGTGAATAATTTTGAAAATGATAAACATAATTAGAAAGGTTTAAAAATAGAAAGCATATTTTTAAACCTTTTGTTTTCTTTAAACATTGTAAATTTTTTTTATAGTATTTAGACCATCTAAAATTTCTTCTTTTGAAAAATTACAATCAATTAACTTGTCTAAGGAAAATTTATTAATTTCTTCGTAAAAAAATAATGCCAATTCTAAAAATTCAGGTGATTTGTGAGAGTATATAGCTTCAAATAACAGGTTTTCAGCTTCATTAATTTTGTATTCATTTATATATTTTATAATTGTTAGTCGTAATGCTTGTTCCTCTGTTAGTACAAGGTTATTAGTATTTTCATCAATACTATTTTCCATAGATTGTTTTCCCTTTAACACATAAGCTAATCCTTGTAATGTTGTTTTTATAATTTTCATAATGTAATCATTTTCCATTTGCAAAACACCTTCTATTCTTACTTATATATATTTACTATTATATCATCAGGTTATAAAAAATGTATGTTTAAGAGATGTTTGTAATAGAATAGGAAAGTTATAAATAGTAATTTGGGGAAATTAATAAATTATAATTAAAAATATAAGTCTGGAAATTTATAATAAATTTTTAGTTATGTTTTAAAAGACATATTAGATTAATAAAGTTAATCTAATATATTTTTTAAAATAGTTATTTGTTTTGAATTATAATCAATAAGCTTTTCATTTTTCATTTTTTTAAGTTCGCGAAATAATGAGGGTCTTTGGACACCTAATTCATCAGCTAATTGTTTTTTTGTAATTGGAAGTTTTATCATGTTAGAGTTTTGTTTTTTAGATTGTGTTTTAAGAAATTCAATAATTCCTTCTCTTAAATTTTTTCTTGAAAAAATAATCATTTTTTTATTTAAATTTAATGAATTATTAGAAATAGCTTTTATGAACTCTATCATAAAAGTATTATTTTCAATAAGGAGTTTAGAAACTACTTCTTTGCTTAAGTGTGCTATTAAACAATCAGTTTTACAATGAATATTAAGGGGATAAAAGGTTCGATCTGAAAATAATAAATTTCCACCTATAATATCGTCTTTGTGGAAGTTAAGCATTGTTAAAGCATTTCCATCCTCACATAAATCATAACAGTTAAGATTTCCTGATATAATAATATCTAAATTAAAACATGGTTCACATTCGCTATGTAGTATGTGACCTTTTTTATATTGTTTAAAAGTTATTAAATTTGAGTCTATATAATATTTTAATTGGTTAAGTGAAAAATCAGTAAAAAATTTGTGTTTAATTAATTCATTTAAGTACATAGTACCTCCCTTTTAAAACTATTTTACAAAAAGAAACATAAGTGTCTATTTCATTTTAAGTATATTATCTATAATGTTATCAAAAGATACAAGTGAAAAATATTTAAATTTATTATATGCAAATATTTTTAGAATAATATTGTTAAAGGTATAGGGAAACAAGCTCCAATTTAAATTTATTCAATAACCTTAAAATATTTTTATACAAAATGTAGTGTTGAATTCTAAGCGATTCAGAGCATGTCTCACTATTTTGGGTATCCAAGTTTTGGAATGGATAATTTTAAAAGTCAACTTGGAACCCTATATAGGAAAAGAATCATAGGCGTAAAGTTAAGCCTGAAAGTTCCAAATTATAGTGTTAAAAAGTAATAATGAAAAGATTTAAAACGATAGTCTGTGAAAAATTGAAAAAACTTTATAGGAGTTTATAAATAAGTTTTTAATAAATAATTTATTAAAACTAGATATAGTTTTTAGAAAGAAGGTATAAATATGACTAAATATGAATTAAAAAACTTAAAGAAAATAGATATTAATAAAAATGCATTAAATGTAAAGGAGATAGGAAAAATGCAAGAATTAATAAAAAATGTTGAGAAAGCTAAAAGTATAGATTTTGATAGTTTAGTAAGCTGTAGTGAAGGACAAATAGAAACTGTAACTATGGCACAAAAAAAAGGTGTTGGTATAACAGCATTAGCTTTTGGTAAAGGAGAAGGTGTAGGTCCTCATGCAGCTAAAGGTGATGCATTAATATATATACATCATGGAGTAGCTACAGTAAAAATAGGTGATGAAATAATGGAAGCTACTAAGGGACAAATGGTGGTTATGCCAGCAAATATTCAACATCAAGTAACAGCTAAAGAGGATATGAAAATGCTTTTAGTAGTTGTTAAGGAGGATTAAAAAATGAAATATTTAAGAAATATAAAACCATTTGAAGCTATAGCTATGACTGACATGATAAAACATACAGGAAATAAAATAGCAAGTAAAGCCTTAATAGATAACGACAATACAGAGATACGTTTTTTCTCTTTTGCAAAAGGTGAAAGTATTGATAAAGAGTATTATAATATGGAAACATTATTTGTGATGATTGAAGGTAGTGCTAAAATTCTATATAAAGAAAATGATGAAGTTATAATAAATACAGGTGATATAATAGCCATGGAATCTGAAATAAATTATGGAATAGAAGCATTAACAGATGTAAAGCTATTTAATATATTAGTAAAATCATAAAAGTTATAAAAAATACATTGAGGCTATATAAGGAGTTAAATATAAAACTTTTATATAGTCTTTTTTGTATTACTACTATATCATTTAGATAAATATGAATGGGAAAAACATAAAAATACTATCAGAGGATAAATTAGTTCAAATGACTCAATATGGAGAAAATTTAAAAGTAATAATAAATTTTTCAACAAATGAGGCAACTGTTGAAGGTAACAAAATGCCGGCAAAATCATTATTAATAATTGATGAGAATAATAAAGTTTCATATACGCTATAAATAATATTAAAGCACTATTGTGTAAATTTAAGCTAAAGCTTATTAAAGTTTTTATGATGAATGATTAATTTAAAAAGTAGATAAGGCAAGTATCATTTATATTTACATATAAGGAAAAAAATGATAAAGTAAATCTATTAAAATATTTAAAGGGGGTCGTTACAAATGAAAAAAATAATAAATTCAAATGTGAAAAAATTGATAATGCTAGAGGCGGCCTTTATAGTATTTTTTTAGAATGTTTATTTTGATGTTTTAAGTCATAGGGTTGTTTATGCTCTATGACTTTTTATATTTTATAGAAATATAAAGTCATAGATAGCTTAGTTTTATATAAGTTATATCTATGATTTTTTTATTTAAAAAGGGGGAAACTATAGGTTTAAAATTTTAAAAATTGGGGGGAAAATTAATGAAATTTAAGAGCAATGAAATTTATCATGGATTTAAATTATTAGAAGAAGAAAAAATTGATGAAATTCAATCCATAGCTAGAAGATTTGAACATATTAAAAGTGGGGCAAGACTTCTACATTTAGAGAATAGGGATGATAATAAATTATTTTCTATTGGATTTAGAACAACACCAACAGATAGTACAGGGGTTGCGCATATTTTAGAGCATTCTGTTCTTTGTGGTTCTAAAAAATTTAAGACTAAAGATCCTTGTGGCGATGTGGAGAAAAGTTCTTTGAAGACATTTTTAAATGCCATGACTTATACAGATAAAACTGTATATCCGATTTCCAGTAGAAATCATAAAGATTTTATGAATTTGATGGATGTGTATTTAGATGCAGTCTTACATCCGAGAATATATGAAAATCATGATATATTACGTCAAGAAGGTTGGAGATATGAGCTTGATTCAAAAACAAATAAGTTATCTTATAAAGGTATAGTGAGATGCAAGGAGCATTATCTTCTCCAGAGGAAGTTATTATAAATGAAATATATAAATCTGTATTTCCAAACACTACCTATGCCTTTGTTTCAGGTGGAGATCCAGAAGATATACCTAATTTGACACAGGATAATTTTGAAAAGTTTCATAGTAAATTTTATCATCCATCTAACAGCTATATTTTCTTATATGGAGATCAGGATTTAGAAAAATGCCTTCAGTTCATAAATGAAAATTATCTTATGGAATTTGATAAAATAGAAGTTCCATCACATATAGAATCTGTTAATACTTTTGAGAAAATAGCTGAAAAAGAGTCAGAATATTCTATTAGTGAAGATGAAAGTGAAAAGAATAAAGCTCTATTAGCTTTGAATTTTGTATTTGAAGAGACAAGTAATTCAAAAGCATATCTAACAAAAGAAATACTTTATAATATGCTTATTGAATCCTCTGCATCGCCTATAAAGAAATCATTGCTTGAAGCAGAAATAGGAGATTGTGTGATAACTATTGATGATATGAATATGGATCCAACAAAACAAATGCTATTTCCAGTAGTAGTGAAAAATACACATAAAAGCAAAAAGGAAAAATTTAAAGAGATTGTTTTAAATACCCTTAAAAATTTAGTGGAAAATGGTATTGATAATGATATGTTAAAAGCAGCTATAAATACAGTTGAATTTAATCTTCGTGAGGCAGATCCATGGAGAATTGCCAATAAAGGTATTCAATATAATGAAAAAGTTTTAAATAGTTGGATATATGATGGTAATCCTCTTGTTCACCTAAAATATGAAAAAAATTTAAAGAGCTTAAAAGAGGAAATAAAAGATAGATATTTTGAAAAATTTATTGAAAAGAATATGGTTAATAATACCCATTGTTCACTAGTAGTTTTAAATCCTAAAAAAGGATTAGAGAATATGAAGAATAAAGCTTTGGAAGAAAAACTTGAAAGTTATAAAAAATCTTTATCAGAAAAAGAATTGAAGAAACTTGTGGAAAAAAATGAACTATTAAAAGAGAATCAAAGTAGGATTGATACAGAAGAAGAAAAGAAAACTATACCGAAATTATCTATGCAAGAAATATCTAAAAAGGTAGAAATAATTCCACAAGAGGTATTAAAAAAGAAAGGTATAACGGTATTAAATCATAATATTTATACAAATAAAATAGCATATGTAAATTTGTTATTTGATGCAAAATTTATTGAAGAAAAGTATATACCTTATTTAGGTCTTTTAGGAGAGGTTTTAGGAGAACTTGATACTAAAAAGAGAACTTATTCTCAATTGATTACGAAAATTTATAAAAATACAGGTGGAATAACTTTTGAAAATGAAATTTATACTGAAAAAGATAATATTATAGTATATCATCCTAAATTTACTATTAAGTCAAAAGTAATCTCAGAAAATATTCCTGAATTATTACATTTGATTAAAGAAATCATAACTACTACTAAATTTGATGATGTAAGTAGGATTAAACAAATAGTTAAAGAAGTGAAGTCAAAACTTAAAATGAGAATTATAAATTCAGGCCATGAAATTTCAATGAATAGAATTTTTGCTAAATTTTCTTATGCTCAAGATTATAAAGACAGGGTTAATGGTGTTTCTTATTATGAATTTATATGTGACTTAGAAAGTAATTTTGAAAATAAATTTGAAGAAATCCAAAATAATCTTAAAAAGGTTTATGAATGTATATTTAATAGAAATAATTTAATTATATCAATAGTTTCAGAGGGTGCAGAAAGTAAAAAGTTACTTTCAAATATAAATGTAATTTTAGACAATATAAAAAACAAAGAATATAAAGTTTCTAAAGTTGTATATAACCAAGGTAAAGATATAGAAGGGTTAATAACTGCTAGTAATGTACAATATGTATCTAAAGGATTTAATTTTCTAAAACTTGGTTATAGTTATTCAGGAAAAATGAGAGTGCTTCAAAATATAATTGAAAGTGAATATTTATATCAAAATGTAAGACTTCACGGTGGAGCGTATGGTTGTTATATGGTTATAAACCAAGATGGAAATTTAGCATTTTTCTCTTATCGTGATCCAAATCTTATAAAAACAATAGATGTATATAATGAAGCGTATAAGTTTTTAGAAAATATAAGTTTTAGCAAAGAGGATATGGAAAATTTTATAATTGGAACAGTAGGTAAGGTATATAAGCCATTAACTCCAGATAAAAAAGGAGAGAGGGCAGTTGCCAACTATATTTGTAATATAACCTATAAGGACATTCAAAATGAAAAAAATGAAATTTTAAGTACAACTATTGAAGATATAAAATCCTACGCACAAATGATTAAAAAAGGAATAGAAGAAAATTATTGCTGTGTAGTAGGAAATGAAATGAAAATTAGAGAAAATGAAAAAATATTTAACAATATAATGAAAGTATTATAAAAATAATATAGTTCTTTGTAACCTTCAGCATTAACTTTTTAATTTGTTTATCGAAGATGTTAGTAAATAGGTGTTTATTGATAGAAGGGGATATATATGAGAATTAGTGGAACATTAAATTCAATTTTAAACTCTATGGGACCTATGGAAAAAGGAAAAAATAACTTTTCTAATAAACCTGTGAGTCCTTTAGAAAAGCAGAAGATGAAGTTAGAAGAACAAATGAAAAAGATTGAAGAAAGTAAATCATCTAAAGAAATTAAGGACAAATCAATTAGAGAACTTAAAGAAAAGCTTGAAGAAATTGAAAAACAATTGATGGAAGAAAAAACTATAAAATTAAATGAAAAGCCAGAAATTAAAAAAGCAGAAGATAAGGAGGGTAAAGAACGAAAAATAGAAGAAGAAAATAATGAAACTTCTCATGTAATAAACAAAGACGTTATGAAAGGACTTATTTCAGCATCATCTCACGGAAAAATTGGGGAAACTGCATATTCAGTGTATAAAGAGGCAACAGTAAAAGGTGATATGGGTACAGCTCAAAGAGCATTAAAATATACTATGGTTGAAGTTAAAGAGTCATCAAAAAGTAAAAATTTAATTGCAAAGGGTATAAAAGAATATAACAAACAAATGGATAATATTAATAAAGATGATACTATAGAAATTGTATCAGATAATGATATTATAGAAAATAGTTAAGCTAACGTTGAAATCAGTATAAATCTAAATAATAGAACATAGAAAAAAGGTACTGTATCAAAATAAAGTTTTTTAATTTTATTTTGGTGCAGTACCTTTTTCTTTTTTATGTAAATAAATTATCTACAGACCGGATATATGGCCAGTAAGCTTACCATCTTTTTCAAAGACAGATACTCCAACTGTATTCCAATAACCTTCACTATTTCCTTCTGGATATAAGTTTATTTTTAAAGAAAATGAAACTCCTGTTTTTGTTGATAAGTCAGGACCTATAAATTCAGCTTTAGCAGGTTCTATATTTATACCTTGTCCATCTTTTAGCTCAAGTTGGATTTTTGTAGTTGCTAAAGCTTTTTCTAAGTTTTTCTTATCTTTATCGTTTATAGGTACGAAATCATTTTCACCAGTACTAGAATTGTATTCAGTACTTATCATATAGTCATAAGCAGTAGCATCACCATTAAAATATGCTGTTAATAAATCAAGCGCAAATTCTAGTTCTTTATATTCACCTTTTACATAAGGTATTTTATTAAAGTCATCACATATTTTATCATATTGCTTTAAATCTTGTATATTTTTTGTGCCTGTATATGTATCACCTAATTTCGAATTACTTGAAGCTTTTTCGTTAGATGAAGAGTCGTCTCCATCTTTTTTAGAATTATCGCTATTTTCTTTTGTTGTAGATTTTGTATTTTCTGTGGAATTTTTAGAAGTGTTTTGTGTTGTTGATTCTTGTTTGGATTTATTGGAATTTTCAGTAGGCTTTGAACAACCTACTGCTCCAAATAGGATACTTGTAGATAGAACTAACATTAATGCTATTTTTTTTGTTTTCATAATTTTCCCCCTCTGTAATTTAATGTATAGTACTTCCTTTACATAAATTCAAATATATTATAACATTGACAAAAATTTTTTCAATGTTAAAAAAATGTTAATTAAGAATACTTTGAATAATATATATAATATTTTATTTAAATTTAATTAATAAAATATGAATAAGATAAATAAATTATTAAAAGTGTAAATAAAAAAATTTACAAATTTTATATAAAATAATTAGTATTAATATTTATATTTACTTTAAAAAATAATTATATTAATTAAATGTAATAGTGAATAGGAAGTTAACTTTCGATAAACATTAATTATGATATAATTTTATAATTATAAATTTTTTTATTTATAAAGATATAAGTCGAAAAAATTCTATATGTGAGATTGAAAAATTAAAGAAGGTATAAGGAGATAAAAAATATGCGCTTATTAATTATAGAAGATAATATAGAATTAGCTAATTCTATGAAAATTGGCCTTGAAAAAATGGGATTTATAATTGATGTTTCTAACACTGGAGAAGATGGTGAAGAAAAAGCTAGTGTAAATGAATATGATGCAATACTTTTAGATTTAAATTTACCGGATATAGATGGATTAGAAATATTAAAATATTTACGTAAAACAATGGTTAGCACTCCAGTAATTATAATTACTGCAAGAGATGAAACATCACAGTTAGCGTTAGGATTAGATACTGGAGCAGATGATTATATAACAAAACCTTTTCAATTATTAGAGTTAAGAGCTAGAATTCAAGCTGTAATTAGAAGATTTCATGGTAGAACTAATCCTATTATAAATATAGGAGAACTTAAACTTAATCCAATCACTAGAACCGTTGAAATAAAAAATAAACCTGTTATTTTAGCAATTAAAGAATTTGATATTTTAGAATATATTTGTTATAGGAATCCAGCTATTGTATCAAGTGAAGAAATAGCAGAGCATATATATGATGAAAGTTTCGATCCTTTTTCATCTGTGTTAAGAGTACATATTGCAAGGCTTAAAAAGAAATTAAATAATGCATATGGGAAAGATGTTTTAGTTAATATTAGAGGAAAGGGATATGTTTTATGCGTAGAGTAAATTTAAAAAGTGGGTTAGTTATAATTGTATATTCATTAATATTAACATTAGTTTTTGTTTATGGAATTTATGGAGTGAAAAACAGTTTTAATAATTTAGAAAATAATACAAGTATGAAAAATATTAAAGTATTAGCTTTAAGTTCTAATATAGAATTAAGTAAAGATAATTATTATAGAATACCGTACAAAGGAATATTACAAAATAGTATGGATGTATATGGAAATGACTATGATGAAAGAGCAGTTATGGTATCAGAAGAATTAGTTACTAATGTTGCTCAAATTGGAAAGGTATATGTAAAAAGTGGATTGGAAGATATAATAAGTACTATTTTAATGTTTTTTTCTATTTTTATTGTAGCATCTTTTTTATTATGGATAATTTTAAGTAAAATTCATGATAGAGAAATTGAAAATATTATAAAAAAGCTTAAAATGCCAGAGAATGATTTCGATCCAGCTTTGGTAAGCAGGGCTTTTGGGATAGCATATGAAAATATAGAAGATAAATTTAAACAAAATTTAGATGAGTATAAAAGATTAAATTCGTATCTATCTCATGAGCAAAAAAATGCTATAGCTATATTAAGAACTAAAATAGAGATTGATGGAAATGAAGAATATCTTAAATTTATGGATAATCTTACAGATAGTATTGATGATGTTTTAACTTTGAGTGACTTAAAGGTTGATAATGGTATGACGAAAGTAGATGTTGCATTAATATGTGCAAGAATTTGTGATACATATAAAAAAACATACCAATATATTGATTTTGACTTTAACGATGAAAGTAATACTGAAATTTTAGCAAAGGAAAGGTGGATATATCGTGCAATAAGCAACTTGATTGATAATGCAGTAAAATATGGAGAAGGAAAACCTATAAAAGTATCTGTAAAGAATAAGAACAATAGCGTTATTGTTACTGTAAAAGATAATGGTATAGGTATGGATAAAAATTTTGTAGAAAAGATATTTGATAATAAATACAGAATTAATGAATTAAATAAAGATGGATATGGAATTGGATTAAGTTTAGTATCCCATGTATGTGATTTATGTGATGGAGTTATAATGGTAGATAGTGAAATAAATAAAGGATCTTGCTTTTATTTATCTTTTTCTGAATGTAAAGAAATTAATAAGATATAAATTGAAAAATTTGTTGAAATGCTTAAAAATAGGTTCTAAAAGCAATGATATTGGCAGTTATGAAGACAATAAGTTAATCACCACCAGTAGAAAAAGTTAGATGCATTTTTAATTAGTGAAATTATTTTTAAAATTGATAGTCTGTTATTTGGATTAATATCTATTGGTATAGGAATTATATATATAATGAAATATGAATCAAGAAAAAATTATTAGAAAGGAATTATCAATATGAGTTTATTGAGTTTAAAAGATGTAAGTTATATATATGAAGGTGAAAAAAATTATGTTTTTAATAATATAAATATAAATTTCAAAAAAGGAAGAGTTTATGGTATAGTTGGAAAATCTGGAGAAGGAAAAAGTACTTTGGTATCTTTAATGTCAGGAATTGATACCTGTAAAACAGGTGAAGTATCATATAATGGTAAAAGCTTAAAGAAAATAGATAAAGAATTGTATAGAGCAAAATATATAGGAGTAATATTTCAAAGTCATAATTTACTTTTAAATGCAACTGCTAAAGAAAATATATTAATATCTATGAATATAAGCAATATTAAGAAAAAAAATAAAAATAATTATGTATATAACTTATTGAAAGATGTAGGAATTGATATTTATACAGCTAATAAAAAAATTTTTAATTTATCTGGTGGGGAACAACAATATGTAAGTATAGCTAGGGCGTTAGCAAATAATCCAGATATAATAATTGCAGATGAACCAACAGAGAATCTAGATAGTGATACAGAAGAAAAAATTATGAATATTTTAGTATCATTAGCTCATCAACGTAATAAATGTGTTATTATAGCCACTGATTCCAAGAAGGTATGCATGTTCGTTGATGAAGTTTGGGGATTGAAATCTGGAAAGCTATTATTTATAAAATAGATTAATATTTACTTTATAAAGAATAAAAAGATAAAATGATTAAAAATTTATAAGAATAAGTGTAACAATTAAATAAGAAAATTAAGGGTAGTTTAAATTTTATAGACTATCCTTTTTCGTAATTTTCAATTACTTTAGTTGTATTTGTTTTTTCTAAAGGGATAACAATAAGTATAACTGCATTTAATTAAAGAAAGCTGTTAACTAGAAGAAAAATATTAATCTTAAATTTTCTTATTTGATAAGTGAATAAATTATAAGTTCAATTTGAAACTTTATAATAAGCAATAAGGTTAACATTGAGTAAACAATCAGTTTGGTATACTTTGTTTACAATCAAAGTTTAGAAAAGGAGAGTTCAAGATGTATATTTTTAAAAATGCTATAAAAAATTTAACAAGAAATAAAGGAAGAAATCTCTTGATTGGAATAATAACTATAGCAATACTGTCCTGTACAGCTATTTCAGTTATAATAAACACAGCTTCCAATGAGATGATAAATGGTTATAAAAACAAGTTTGGATCAGAAGTATTTATTCAACCAAATCAAGAAAAAATGCAAGAAAAAATGAAAAATGGTGATATGGAAAGCTTTAATGATAGCCCTTCCAATGATCTTAAAGAAAAACTTTCACAGTCTGAGCATCTTAAAGAAACAATATTTAGTTCTTCTTATTTAGGTTATAGTGAGAAGATTAAAGCATTAGATCAGGATGAAGTTGAAAAAAGGAAAGATGAGGGTAACTCAGGTAATTTTGTTACAATGGGAGGAACTAAAAGATCGGAAAACGCTAAAGATGGTTATTTAAATATTTTAGGTGGACTTAATAAAGCTGGTATAGAAGAATTTAATAATGGTACAAGAAAAATTACTGATGGAAAAATGCCAGAAAAAAATGGCGAAGTTATGATAAGTGAAGATTTTGCAAAATTAAATAATTTAAAGGTTGGAGATAATTTTAAGGTTAAAAACCCTGATGATCCAGATAACTTTGAGCCATTAGAATTAACTATTTCAGGAATATATTATGATGGATCAAAATCTGAAAATTATGCATTTAAGCATCCTATAATGAATAGGAAAAATGAAATTATTACAACATATGATACTTTAAAATCATATAACAATAAAGTAAAAAAAGATACAGATTTAATTAACTTAGATGCACAATATTATTTGAAAAACCCAGATTTATTAGATGCATTTAATGATGAGGCACATAAAAAAGGGTTAAGTGACACACTTGAAGTATCAACAGATGCTACTACGTATAATAATATTGTTAAACCTATAGAAGGTTTAAAAAAGGTGTCTAGTATATTTATGTTTTTAGTTTTAGGTTTTGGTGGTAGTATATTAATTTTAATTTCAATTTTAAGCATTCGTGAAAGAAAATATGAAATTGGAGTTTTAAGAGCTATGGGAATGAAAAAAGGAAAAGTAGCCTTAGGTTTAATATTTGAAACATTATTTATGATTGGAATTTCATTAATAGCAGGATTAACCATAGGAGGATTTTCTGCACAACCTATTTCAAATATACTTCTACAAGGGCAGTTAGATGCTCAGAAAGAAGTTTCTCAAGGAATGGTATCCATAGCTATGGGGGCAACAAATTCGGCACCGCCAATAGAAAAATTAGATGTATTTTTAAGTAGTGAAGCTATTTTAGGAATCACATTAATAGCCTTATTGCTTGGAGTAGTATCTATTAGTATAGGTATTTTATATATAATGAGATATGAACCAAGAAAAATATTATCAGAAAGGAATTAAAAATATGAATTTATTAAGTTTAAAAGATGTAAGTTATATATATGAAGGTGGAAAAAAAGACGTTTTTAGTAATATAAATATAAATTTTGAAAAAGGAAAAGTTTATGGTATAGTCGGAAAATCTGGAGCAGGGAAAAGTACTTTGTTATCTTTAATATCAGGGCTTGATACCTGTAAAACAGGTGAAGTATTATATAATGGTGAAAGTTTAAAGAAAATAGATAGAGATTTGTATAGAGCAAAGGATATAGGAGTAATATTTCAAGGATATAATTTAATTTTAAATGCAACTGCTAAAGAAAATATATTACTATCTATGAATATAAGTAATGTTAAGGAAAAAAATAAAAATAATTATGTATATAATTTATTGAAAGATGTAGGAATTGATATTGATATAGCTAATAGAAAAATTTTAAATTTATCCGGTGGGGAGCAACAACGTATAGGAATAGCTAGAGCGCTTGCGCATAATCCAGATATAATAATTGCAGATGAACCAACAGGAAACCTAGATAGTGAGACAGAAGAAAAAATTATGGATATTTTAGTATCATTATCCCATCAGCATAATAAATGTGTTATTATAGTAACTCATTCTAAAAAAGTATGTACTTACGTTGATGAGATTTGGGGATTAAAATCTGGAAAATTAGCATTTATAAAATAACAGTAGTTTTGGATTTGGAGGTAATTATGAAATCATTTAAAATGAATAAAACTGTAAAAGTGGTACTTATGTTAAATATATGTGCAGTAGTTATGGTTTTGTTCTCAATATTTAATATATACGCATCTTATAGACATATATCAAACTTAGTTTTACAAGGATTTGATCCCAGTAAACAAATAGTAGAAGTTATTAATTTTTATTTAACGTCTATAACTCCATATGCATTTTACGGAATATCTTTGTTTACATTAGGATATATTATTAAAAATTTTAGTTATTTATTTGAGAGTAACGGTATAAGAAGAGTAGACAATAAATATTTAGAAACAGAAGTATTATTAGAGAATAAATGTAAACAAGATGGAATGGATGATGAAATAGATGAACTTCTAAGAGAAATAGATATATAATTAAAATTACAATAGTATTAGATATACTCATCAATTTCCATTTTAAATTTGCATTAAATAAATTTATCATAAATATATAAAGGGGCTGTCACAAAACTAACTAAAGGTTAGAGGGATATGCTCCCTTTTTTACATGTAATTTTCTTAATATATGATTAATGGCAAGAAAAAATTTAAAGGGCTATTGGGAAAAATATAAAATAAAACACAAATTTATAAGATTTTCTAATTCTATTTTTAATGAATAACTTATTTGAAAATTTTCTTATCATCTTTTGAATTCAGAAATATTAATAAATGTTTTTTATAACAAAAGCCAGGTTCAAAAAACCTGGCTTTTACAGTATAATTATTTTGCGATAGCCCCTTTTATTATGATTTTACTATTCAGCTTCTGTTAAGCAAACATCAGAGTCATTGCTGTTTACAAAGTAACCAATAATTCCACCTATAATAGCTGGTAATACCCAATCAAAGCCAAGGGCTGCAAAAGGTAATTTATGAATAAATGATATTGTAACAACTGAGCTATCTATTACTGTAAGTAAACTAGTTAAAAGAGTTGCATAGGCAACACCTTTATAAATTGTATTTTTAGTAAATACTTTTCTAAAACAATTCATTAATACTAAAGCAATTGAAATAGGATAGATAACTGTTAATATAGGAACTGAAATAGAAATTATCTTGTCAACTCCGAAATTAGCAACTATTGCGCTAAATGTACAAATGAAAATAACTATATGCTCATATTTGAATTTTTTATTACTTATATCTTCAAAATATTTACTTGTTACAGATGTTAAACCTATGGCTGTAGTAAGACATGCGAATGCAACAATTACACCTAATATTAATATTCCATTATTGCCTAATAAATTTTTGATTATATTAATTAATAATGCAGTTTGAGATATATTTTTATCATAAATAGATGAAACTGTAGCGCCTAAGTATGCTAATCCGCCATAAACTAGGATTAATCCTATGCCTGCTACTGTTGCTGATTTTATAGTAAGATTTATGGTTTCTGTTTTATCTTTGTAACCCTTGCTTAAAAACGAAGCCATTATAAGCATTGTAATTCCACCAGTCCCAAGGGCGTCCATAGTTTGGTATCCCTGAGTAAGTCCTGTTACAAATAAACTACTTGAGTCAATGTTATTATTTAGTGCTCCAATAGGAGAAATTATTCCTTTTATTATTAAGAAAGCTAAAGTAATTAATAATACTGGAGTTAGAAATTTACCTATTATATCAATAACTTTAGTAGGTCTTATTGTTAGAATTAGTGTTAGAGCAAAGAATAATATTGAAAAGATAATAGGATTTAAATTAAACACTGGTGCTATGCTCATTTCAAAAGTTGTTGCTGCAGTTCGTGGAATGACTAGTATAGGACCTAAGCAAAGCATCATTATAAACTCCAAGCTAATACCAAATTTTTTACCCGCTCGTCCAACTACAGCTTGAAAAGAACCAGATTTAGCTACTGCAATTATAGATAAAAGTATTATTCCTACGTCTGCAAAAATGAACCCTAAAAAACTTATTAACCAACCACTACCAGAAGTCATGCCTATGTATGGAGGGAAAATTAAATTGCCTGCACCAAAGTAAATTGAAAACATTGCAAAACCAACAATTATTATATCTCTAAATTTTTTCATATTTTTTACCTCTTTCTTTATTAATATAGGGTTTCAAAAATGATTTTTAAATTATAACTTTATCAAATGATAAAGTTTAATATAAATAAAAAATTATATAAAAAAGACCACACAGCATTCACTATGTGGCCTTTAAGTGCCTAGGATAAAAAAACCACATAGTATTTATCTATGTGGCCTTGCATAACAAATTAACTTTAGCCATCATAGATACAAAACATTGCATGTTTGTACCTATGATTACCGTATATCATAAATACAAACCTAACTAAAGTAGCTAAAGTAATACATATTAAGTTGTAGTACACTGGTTAAGTTTATATTATTTATCATATTAAAAACTCCTTATTATCTAAAAGTCATGTTTATTTAAAAATCATTATACATTGGTAACTTTTAAAATGCAATAAAATTTTATAAAAAATAAAAAAGTTTTCAATTTAGACTTAATAATTTCATAAATTAAGTTCTAATTAACAATATATTAAAAAAACTAAGAAACATATTAGATATATAGAAAGTATTGTTAATAGGTAGTCTTCTAATAATTTAAACTATATATTTTTATATGGTTCCAAGTTGACTTTTAAAATTATCCATTCCAAAACTTGGATACCTAAAATAGTGAGACATGATCCGAATCACTTAGAATTCAACACTACATCTTGTGTAAAAATATTTTAAGGTTGTTGAATAAATTTAAATTTGAGCTTGTTTCCCTATATAAGAGGTAATATTTAAATAATAGATTAATATTTATAAAAATGAAAAGGCCTGTATTAAGATGGATTTTATCTTAATATAGGCCTTATATATATTAAATTTTATACAATAATATTATTTGGTTAACAATATAGACAAGATATAAAGTATGTATATATGTAAAGGGTAGAATATATAGAAAAACTTTTTATAGCCAGTACCCTTTTTATTATTATAAAGAAACATGAATATTGATGCAAATATCATCATCCATTGATAATTTTCAACAAATGTTACGTGAAAATTAAATCCAGATCCCATAAACAATGAAGCTAAGGATATTATTATAAAAATTAATACTTCTTTTGTTCTATTACTTCTAAATATGTAAAGCATAACTCCAATTATAATAAATATTATACCGCCTTCAACTAACATTGGGTTAGGAATAAATATCATGATGATTTGAAAAATAATTAAAGGAATATTTTCATTACTCATAATCATTAAAGATAATGCTGATAGCAATAAAGGAAGTAACATTAGTAAAATACTTTGAACTATAATTTTAGAACTTTTGTTTTTAATTCCAAGTTTAAATTTATCTACAAATACTATGTATATCCCAGTTAAGAATAGTGTTGCAAAAATATTATTTATTATAATCATAGATGAATCTGTTGGGGAAGGAAATAATTTCATTACAAGTGTATTTCCTATAGCCATTAAAACTGAGGCTATATATAATCTTGATAAATATTTTTTTCTATTAGAAGTATAATACATACCTTCTGCTAAAGAAAACAAAAACATTGGAGCTACAAGCCTTCCAATACAATTGAACCATGTTGGAGCAAAATTAAAAAATTCATGTATGTGATCAAAAATCATAAAAATTATACCAATTAATTTAAGCTGGGTCATAGTAATGCCTTTTTTATTTAGTGTTGTTAAGTTCATAAACATACATCCTTTCTTTTTAAGTTGATAGTAAAATTATAAGGTTTAGAGATTAATTGATTATAAATTAAATCTTAAATAAAGCTTAATAATAAAGCTTTATTTAAAGACTAGAATCCGTAAAATTTAAAAAAATAAAAAAAATTATTAAATTATATTGCAATATATAAAAAACTGTGGTATTATAGAAAAATAGCGTAAGAGCTAAAAAAAATAAAGAAATAAAGAGTTTAGTTTAGGTAAATAGTTTCTCATGAATTGGAGATTATTGTATCAAATTGAAATCTTTTAATTTAGGAGGAATTATTATGACAGATAAGACAATATTATGCAAAGATTGCGGACAAGAATTCGTATTCACAGTAGGAGAGCAAGAATTCTACAAAGAAAAAGGATTCGATAACGAGCCTGTAAGATGTCAAGATTGCAGAAGAGCTAAAAAACAACAAAACAATAGAAGATAGTTTTATATTGTAAATCAACTGTTCTAAAATTTTATTTTAGAACAGTTTTTTTATGCTTTAAATTAAGTTATTTGTTATTTAAATTAACATCTAAATTAAACTTCTATTTTGGGAATTTTATAGTATGTATTCTATTTAAAAATAAGGATAAAATAATATTAAATATTTATTTAAATAGGAGGAATTAGGATGAGAAAAGGTGTTTTACCAGTAGCTTTAGGAACAGTAGTTACAGCAACAGGTGTTATTTTAGATACAAAACAAAGTAAAAGGCATAAATTTAGAAAAAATGATTACAAAAATATGGCAGGAGCACTTTTAGTTGGTGCAGGTGTTGCTCATATTCTTTTAGGTGGTATAGATATATCTAGAGATTAATAAAAAAATTTTGTAAGAGAATGGACTTTCTTGAAATATGGGTTTAACCCTATTTTAAAAAGGTTCATTTTTTTTATTTATTTAAAAAAATATTAAAAAATTTAATAATTGCAATTTAAATATGAGTAATTATAATGATAAGATGTAAAAAGTGTAAATAAATGTTATAATATAACGAAAATAAAGTAATATTATAAAAAGGAGTAGACATATGGATAGTAAAAAATATTTTTATGATTATGAGGACTATGAAGATGGAGATAAGGATGCAAAGACGTTAGCTGCTGAAATTTTAGAAGATTCAGATTTGAATAATTTAAAAGAAGTTATAGTTGGATGTTGGGGAGAATCTTATGATAATGATGTACAAGCTATATTAGATATGATTGTAGATAATAAAGAAAAATTTGCTCATATAGAAAGTCTTTTCATAGGTGATATGGATTATGAAGAGTGTGAAGTATCTTGGATAGAACAAGGTGATTATAGTAGAATATGGGATGCATTGCCTAATCTTAGAAAATTAACTATAAAAGGAAGTCAAGGATTGTCTTTAGGCAATATAGAACATAAAAACCTTAAATCCTTAGAAATTATTTGTGGAGGAATTCCTAAATTAGTATTAAATCAAATAGGAAATAGTAATTTACCAGGTTTAGAAAAATTAAATATATATATAGGTGTAGATAATTATGGATTTGATGGAGCGTTAGAAGACATAAAAAAAGTAGTTGAAAATGAGTCTTTAAAAAGTTTAAAGTATTTAGGTATAGGGAATAGCGAGATTCAAGATGATATAGTAAAAGTAGTTATAGAAAGTAACATAATAAAACAATTAGAAACTTTAAATTTTTCTAATGGAACATTATCAGATATAGGTGGTAATATTTTACTAGAGAATAAAGATAAGATAAACCACCTAAAATTTTTAGATTTACATTACCATTTTCTATCAGATGAATTAATGAATGAATTAAACAAATTGCCAATAAAAATAGATTTAGATGAACAAGAAGAGGTTGATGAAGAGTATGGAAATTGGCCTATGCTAACAGAGTAAGATCGATATGGAATTCTTATTAATTGGAGAAAAATTAAGTAAGCGTACTGAATTTTTTTTAAAAGCAGCAATTGAGTTAGGTTATACTATTAAATTTTTGCCTTGGGAGAATTGGGAAAAAGAAGATTTACATAAAGTAAGTTTTATAAAAGTTGATCCGCCTATTCATAAAGAATATAAAATTAATAAATTACCTAAGCTTATAAATGATTATAAGAACAAATTAATGTTATTAGAAAATATAAAGGGCGTAACCTTTTTAAATAGTCCATTACAAATATACAATACTTTAGATAAATTTAAATGTAAAAATATACTTATGAAAAATGGTATTGCTACAACACCTATTATTGAAAGTAATATTAAATCTTTAGATGATTTAAGAGAATTTGTTCAGAATAAAAAGGTTTATGAAATATTCATTAAGCCTAGGTATGGTTCAGGGGCAGCTGGTGTTTTAGCATACAGGTATAATCCAAAGATGAATAAAGAGATAGTGTATACATCTATGGAAATAGATTATAAAAATGAAATTTGCAATACGAAAAAAATGAGAAAGATTACAGATCAAAATAAAATAAGCATGATTTTAAATTTGCTTTTGAAAGAAGAAATAATAGTTGAAAAGTGGATACCAAAATCAATACATAATGGATTAAGCTATGATTTAAGAGTAGTGTACCAATATGGAAAAATTGATTTTATTGTAGGTAGAGGAAGTAAAACACCAATTACTAATTTACATCTTAATAATTGTGGAATAGATATTGAAGACATTAAACTATCAAAAGAAATTAAAGATAAAATAGAAAACTTATGTTTTAGAGCCATGCAATGCTTTAAGGGGCTTAATAGTGCTGGAATTGATATTTTAATTACACCAAAGGGAAACCCTATGATAATAGAAATTAATGGACAAGGGGATGTGATTTATAAGGATATATTTAATGAAAATAAAATATACAAATCACAGATGAGAGGAATGATATGCAAAGATGAATCAGTTAAATAATGAGGTACCTATGGGAGCTATAGGAAATATAGATAAAGAGCCGGAAATAAATATGAATGAAGTTGTAGGAACACATGATATTTTATTTGTGTGTCTGGATACATTAAGATATGATGTGGCAAAGGAAGAACAGGACAAGGGTACAACACCTTATATAAACAAATATGGGCAGTGGAAAAAATGTCATGCACCAGGAAATTTTACATATCCTTCACATCATGCTATGTTTTCAGGTTTCTTACCAAGTCCAGCAGAGCCTACTCCTATTATGGAAAGAGAAAGTCTCTTTTTCCCTAAAAATATAGGTTTAGGAAATGCAACTCCTAAAGGGGCATTTGCATTCGAAGGTTCTACTTTTATAGAGGGATTATCTAAAGTTGGATATCATACCATGTGTATTGGTGGGGTTGCCTTTTTTAATAAACGTTCCGATATAGGAAAGGTATTACCTTCATATTTTGAAAAAAGTTATTGGCATCCATCATTTAGTTGTCATATAAAAAACAGTTTTGATAATCAATTAGATTTTATAGAAAGAAAAGTAAAAGAAGTAGAAAATAATAAAAGGATATTTATGTATGTGAATATTGATGCTATACATTATCCAAATAATTTTTATTTAGATGGTGCAAAACAAGATAATAAAGACACTCATGCTGCAGCACTTAAATATGTAGATAATAGGATAGAAAGATTATTTGATATATTTAGGGAAAGAGGAAAAACTTTTGTCATTTTATGTTCAGATCATGGAACATGTTATGGAGAAGATGGATATGAATTTCACTGTGTATCCCATGAAATAGTATACACAGTTCCATATAAACATTTTTTCCTTTAATGTAAAAAACGAAGAAAGAAGGTGAGTATTTTGGATAAATCACCGATATATTATCAGTACATGTATAGTTATCCCCATAAAAATGCTTATTATGAAATAGAAGAAGAAAAAATTTTAAATGCTATTTCAAATTTAAAAGATGAAAATCTTACTCTTTACATACATGTTCCATTTTGTGAAAGCAAATGTGGATATTGTAATTTATTTTCAATACCTAACACAAGTGAAGTTTTATTAGAAAAATATATAGATACTGTATGTAATCAGATAATTCAATATGGCAATAAATTATGTGAAAATCATATTAAGTTTACAAATCTAATATTAGGTGGAGGAACGCCACTCATACTTTCTATAGAACAGATGGAAAGGATTTTTAAAACTTTAGAAGAAAATCTTTCTATAAAAACAGATGAAGCTAACTTTGTTATAGAAACTTCGCCAAATCAAACTGACTTAGATAAACTTTTATATCTTAAAAATAGAGGGCTTAACCGTATAAGTATAGGAATACAGTCTTTTGTAGAAGATGAATTGAAATGTATTTATAGAAATCATAAAAAAGAAAGTTGTTACAAAGCTTTAGATAAAATAATAAATCTTGAATTTGATGCAGTTAATATAGATTTGATTTATGGAATAGAAGGTCAAACAAAAGGATCATTAATCTATTCTATTAATGAAGCTTTAAGGTATAAACCGGAAGAAATATTTATTTATCCCCTTTATATAAGGGAAGATACAAAGATATTTGGAAGGATGAATTTGAATTATGACTTTCAACATGAAATGTATGATATAGCAGTAAAAGAATTAAATAAAAATGGTTATATTCAAACATCTATGCGACGCTTTGTAAAAAGAGTAAATGAAAATAATCTTAGCTGTGGTTTTGAGCAAATGCTATCAGTTGGATGTGGTGGAAGAAGTTATATAGGAAACCTACATTTTTGTGAGCCGTATACTTCAAAAAGAAATGATTGTAAAGAAGTTTTAAGTAATTATGTAGATAAAGATAATTCTTTTAAAGGATTAAAGGGATATGAGTTGAATTTTGAAGAAGTAGAACGTAGGTTTATTATTAAAAATTTGGGGTATTATAAAGGCTTAGATTTAAAGGAATATAAGAAAATATTTAATAAAGATTTGTTAAAAGCTTATCCAATATTTGAAGAACTTTTTAAAGAAAAACTTATTGAACTAGAAGGAGAAATATTAAGACTTACTAAAAAAGGCATAAAATATTCTGATGTAATTTTACCATTTTGGATTTCTGATATAGTTAGAGAAAGGATGAAAAAATGATAGAACATGCTACTGAAATTACCTATCGTGGAGAACTAAAATCTTGTAATTATAATTGTAGTTATTGTCCATTTTCTAAAAGAAAATATAGTATTAAGGAAATAGAACGAGATAAAGACAAATGGTGTAATTTTTTAAATAAAATATCAAATATAAATTTCAAAGAAAATGTTAGTGTTTTAATAGCACCTTACGGTGAAGCTCTTATACATAACTACTATGTTAAAGGAATTGCAAAACTTTGTAGAATAAAAAAAATTAGAAAAATAGGATGTCAAACTAACTTAAGCCTTAATGTTCAATCCTTTATTCACGAATTAGAAAAAGAAAATGTGAATTTAGATAAAATAACTTTATGGTGTACATATCATCCAGAGATGACAACAGTAGATGAATTTGTAGAAAAAATAAAATATTTACGTAAAAAAATAAATTTAAGCGTAGGTGTAGTTGGAAATCCAAAAGATATTCAAATCATAAAAAAATTAAGAAAGAGTTTACCTGTAGAAGTTTATTTATGGATTAACAGTATGGATGGACTTAATAGAAAATATACAGAAGAAGAAATAAGTATATTTAATGACATAGATCCTATGTTTGATTTAGAAGTAAAAAATTATTTAAATAAAAGAAAATGTATAGGTGGAAAAGAACATTTTTTTATAGATTTTAAAGGGGATATTTATCCATGCAATAAAGTACGTAAAACATTAGGAAATTTATATAGTAATGATACTATTAAAAAAGAGACAAGTTGTTTAAAAGGAAGATGCGATTGTTATTTATCTTATTCACATTTAAAAGGTTTGAAAAAGTTGGATTTTTTTAATAAAGATGAATTAGTAAGGGTACCTAAAAGACTAGATATAAAAGCAATATTTTTAGACGTAGATGGAACATTAGTAAGCAAAGATGGAAAAATAAAAAATGAAGATATATTAGCTTTAGAATATTTAAGTAAAATAGCTTTAATTTATTTGAACACAGAATTACCCTATGAAAAAGCCATGAAGAAGTGTAAGAAGATAAAAAGGTTATTATCAGGTGGAAGTTTTGCAAATGGTGCACATATAGTAGAAAAAACTAATAACTATGAAGTTTATAACTATTTGTTAAAAACACCTAATTTGTGTAATGAATATAAGATTTATAGCTATAAAGATAGACCATATAAGATATTGATAAGGGGTAAAATAGATAGCAAGATAATAAAACATATGAATAATAGTGGTTATTATAATATTATACATAATCATGGAACATTAAGTATAGTCAATAATGGTGTAAATAAATTAAGTGGTTTATCGGTAATATGTGAAAAGTTAAAGTTAGATAAAGAAAAAGTTATGGTAATAGGTAACTCTAATAATGATTTATCCATGATTAAAGGAATATATCATTCCGTTGCAGAGACAGGGGCATCAAAAGAATTAATAGAAGAGGCAAGGTATAGGTTAAAAGTAGCTCAATTGCCTTATATTATTTAATAAAAAACTATATAAATAGAATGAATTTAAAGTTTTAAAGAGCTATTCTAAAATATAACTCCATTTAGAATAGCTCTTTAAATTTATAATAATTTAAATTGATAAATTGAAAATCTTTCGCGAACATCAAGAGCATATAACCCATGTAACTTAACTTCTTTTTTTAATGTGAAAGGGGTGAAGTTTTCAAGATAATAGATATAGTCTTGAGAAGGATAATAAAGTATAATTTCTACCTCGCGGTTATATTCTTCTACAGAAATCAAAATATTTAATATGACTTTCATAAATATTTGCATAGAAAAAGGGTTGAAAAAGTAAAATTTATTATCCTTTGGATTAACTTCATAATTTTCAGCATAACAGTTTAAAAAATTTGTTTTTTTACAGTTTCTATTATGCTCTTTTAAATATTCTTTTTTATTATCAAGAGCTTCTTGATAAAAGAATTTATTCATTTCAATTCCCGTTACATAACAATCAAAAAAGTAATTTAAATAAAAGTTAAGTCTTCCTTTACCACATCCGAAGTCAATTACTCTATCATCACTTTTAAAATCATATTCTTTAGAAAGTGCTTCAAGTGCATAATATGATGTTGGCTCATATCTATTGTAGTGAAGAGATTCATAGTATTCCTTTTGTTCGCCAGAAGTTCTTATATTAAGTAGTTTTTCAAAAGTTTGATCATTCATTATAGTCCTTTCTGTTTTACAGGATAAAACATATGTTATTTTGAATAATCATAAATTCTCAATTCTTAATTAAGTATAATACCCTAAATATAACATTTAATACTATAAAAGTAGCTTTTTAATTTCATCTAACTGTTCTATTGTTTGGTTATAACCATTATTGTAACCTTCAGTTAGTACATCTATGTTTTTTTCAAAACTATCAATAGCTTGATTAGATTTAGGTCTTATTATTATTGCCTTACCTTGTTGCTCCAACTCTTCACAATATTTTACAGTTTCATTGTATAAATTATGTCTTGTTAGAATAGGCTTACACAAATTTGGGTACTTTCTTTTTAAAACCTTTGAAGCCATTAAATTTTTCTTGGAAAATTCTTTTACATATCCCTTAGGTCTAGTAAGTATTATTAAATGCTTTTCATTACCATCTTTAATAGCTTTTTTTATAGGTATTGGATCACATATTCCGCCGTCATAATAATAATTTTCATTTATTTTTATTGGTGGAAATAAAAATGGTATAGCACAAGTTGCTCTTAACATAGTACATTTAGCATCTAAATTTTTTGCATCTAAGTACTCTGTTTTACCAGTTTTAGCATTAGTAACACCTACTAAGGCTGTTCCTTCATATTTTAAGAAAGTGTCCATATCAAATGGATTTAGTTTGTTAGGGATTTCATCAAAGGCAAAATCTAATCCAAAAGCACTTTTACATTTAAAAAAGTTTCTGAACCCTAAATATCTTTTATCATTTCTATAGGATTTTAATACGTCAAGGTTTCTTCCCCTTTGCTTAGATAAATAAGAAACACCATGTGTAATTCCAGCAGATACTCCTATACAATAAGGAAAAATAATATCGTTATCTAAAAGTGCATCCATTGCACCTGAACTAAATATAGGTCTAAAAGTTCCACCTTCTAATATTAAACTAGCCATAAATATCTCCTTTCCATTATAGAAAACATATAAAAAATTATATACCTTATATAGCTAATATACAAACGCTAAAATTATTTTAAATAAGTATTATTGTATATAAGTAGCGTTTATATAAATATAACTAAGTTAAAAAAATGTAATATATTTTTTGAAAAATAAATATATTAAAGTGAAGCCATTTGTTTAGGAGAAAAAAATGAATTTTATTAGAGAAGTTTTAAAACTATATATTGAGCGGATAGACTTTTTTCTAGAGTTAGTTATTCAGCATTTAGTATTATCTTTTGTAGCTGTTGTGATTTCTACAATAATAGGTATTTTTTTAGGGGTAATAGTATGTGAAAATAAAAGATTGTCTAATCCCATAAAAGGAATTACAAATTTTTTATATACAATCCCATCAATAGCAATTTTAGGATTTTTAGTTTCTTTTTCTGGAGTTGGAAATGTTACAGCTATAATTACATTATCATTATATGGATTGTTACCTATAATTACTAATACTTATACAGGTATTGAAAATGTAGATAAGGATGTTATAGAAGCAGGAAAAGGTATGGGTGCAACTAAAAGGGAACTGCTTTATAAGATAAAACTACCACTTGCTCTACCAGTAATTTTTGCTGGATTTAGAAATATGGTAGTTATGACCATAGCACTTTGTGGTATTGCATCTTTTATAGGGGCAGGGGGGTTAGGAGTTGCTATATGGAGAGGAATTACAACTAATAATCCAACAATGACTTTTGCTGGAAGTTTACTTATTGCACTTATAGCTTTGACCATAGATTCAATTATGTCTTGTATTCAAAAAGATATAAATATAAGATTTACAAAAGGCAAAGTTAAAAGAAAGGTGATGGGGACAAAAAAACATATTGGGGTTATAAGCATTTTATTAGTTATAATCATATTTATAGGGGCAAGTTTTAGCAGAAAAGAAACTATAATAATTGCATCAAAACCAATGACTGAACAGTATATTTTAACTGAAATTATGGCACAACTTATTGAAGAGAAAACATCAATAAAAGTTGAAATTAAAAAAGGTATAGGTGGGGGAACAGCTAATATTCATCCCGCTATAGTAAAGGGAGAGGTTGATATTTATCCAGAATACACAGGTACATCATGGGAGTATGTATTAAAGAAAAAAAGTCAGAGTGAAAACACATATGAAGAACTAAAAAAAGAATACAAAGAAAAGTATGATTTAAATTGGTTTAATTTATATGGATATGATAGTAATTATGCAATAGTGGTTAATAAGGAATTAGCTGAAAAATATAATTTAAAAACCTATTCTGATTTAGCAACAATAAGTGATAAGTTAGTCATAGGGGCAGAATATGATTTTTATGAGAGGGAAGATGGCTATAATTCATTAGCGAAACTATATAATTTTAATTTTAAAGATACTTTAGATTTAGACATGGGATTAAAATATAAAGCACTTTCATCTAATAAAATAGATGTAATAATGGCCTCAACTACAGATGGGCAGCTTGTAAATGAAAATTATTTGGTTTTAAAGGATGATAAGAGATTCTTCCCTAACTATTTAGCAGGGACAATAATAAGAGAAGAGACTTTGAAAAAATATCCAGAGCTTATAGAAGTGTTAAATTTATTAAATAATACTATAACAGAAAAGGAAATTATAAATATGAACTATAAAGTAGAAGTAGAGAAAAAAGAAGATTTTCAAGTTGCAAAAGAGTTTTTAATAGAAAAAGGAATAATTAAGTAGGAGAGAGTTATGAAGTATGAAGAGTAAACCATTAATAAGTTTTTGTAATGTTAGTAAGATATATGATGATAAAATTGTGCTGAAAAATTTAAATTTAGATATATACAAAGGTGAGTTTGTAACGGTTATAGGTGGATCAGGAAGTGGGAAAACAACTGCATTAAAATTAATAAATGGGCTTATAACTCCAGATGATGGAAAAATAATCGTTGATGGTAAAAATTTAAAAGATACAAATTTGATAGAACTTAGAAAAAATATTGGATATGTAATTCAAAGCATTGGCTTATTTCCTCATATGACAGTAGAAAAAAACATATCTTTTGTTTTAGATTTAAATAAAAATAAAAAAGATAATTCTTTAGAAAAAGTAAAAGAACTTATGAATACTGTTCAGCTTGAAGAAGAATTAATAACTAGATATCCTTCTCAATTAAGTGGGGGGCAGAAACAACGAGTAGGTATAGCAAGGGCGTTAGCATCAAATCCATATATATTATTAATGGATGAGCCATTTGGTGCAGTAGATGAAATAACAAGACATGTTTTGCAAGATGAATTATTAAAAATACAAAAACAATTAGGAATAACCATTTTTTTTATAACTCATGATATAAATGAAGCATTAAAATTAGGTAGTAAGATAATAATAATGAATGATGGAAAAATAGAGCAGATAGGAACTAGTGATGAAATAAAATGCAACCCTAATAGTGAGTTTGTAAAAAAATTAATAGCTTATTAATTTAAAGAGTAGTATGAATTTTAATTTAAAATAGTAATTATGTATATTTTAAGACTTCAGCATAATTTAGTTCTATGCTGAAGTCTTTTTGCAAATTAATATTTTTTTTATATGTAAAAATATGATTAAATAGTATATTGTTTTTTGTACTTTTTTATGTAATGTATAGAAATGAAAGTTGTTATAATCTCTGAAAGTGGAATACTTAACCAAACACCATCTATTCCTAAGAAATATGGAAGTATAAATCCAAATATAAGTGCAAAGAGAAAGGTTCTAGCAAATGAAATTATTGCAGATACTTTTCCGTTAGAAAAGGCTGTAAACATTGCAGATGCAAAAATATTAATTCCTACAAATAAAAATGCAATAGAAAACAATTTTAGTCCATGTATAGCAAGTATGAAAACTGGACTAGAATAAGGCACAAATATTCTCACTATGTATTTTCCAAAAATTAATGATGATAGAAATATAATTATAGAAGATATTGAAATAAAAATTTTAGAGTAATTAAAGGTTTCTTTTAATTTATATTCATTTTTCGCCCCATAGTTAAAACTTATAAGTGGGGATATACCGGATGAAAAACCTAGATATGTAGATACTAAAAGGAAATGAGCATATAAAATTATTGTTAATGCTGCAACACCATTTTCACCAGCATATTTAAGAGTAAGCATATTAAACAATAATGTTACAAAACCAGTTGAAAGTTCGGTAACCATCTCAGAAGAGCCATTTAACATAGTGTTTTTTATAAGGTTTAAGTTAAATTTAGTTTTTGTAAATTTAAGTTTAGATTTTTGGGTAAAGAAATAACTAAATCCCATTAATGTAGATATAAACACTCCAACAGAAGTTGCAATTGCTGCACCAGCTATACCAAGGTTAAAGTATTTTATAAGAACATAATCCAAAATTATATTTATAATACCACCGACAATAGAAAGTAATAAGCTGAAATTGAAATTACCATCAGTTCGTACAAAAAATTCAAACATAGATTTTACAACGAAAAATGGTGAAAACATGAATATTATTCTTCCATAAGAAATACAATATGGCAATAGATTATCAGTAGCACCTAAAATCACGGAAATATCTTCTATAAATATATAACCTATTAAGCCTAGAATAATACCAATTATAGAAGCAACTAGAAAAATTAGTGAAAAAGCTTCATTGGCTTTTTTGAGTTTATTTTCACCAAGATTTATAGCTACAAGAGCACTACCGCCAGTTCCAAACATAATGGATATACCAAAAATTAAATTTATTATAGGCAATGTTATATTGATACTTGCAAGTGCATCAGAGCCTATGAGTATTGATACAAACACTCCATCTACAATTGTATATAATGATATAAATATCATAGATATAATTGCTGGAGATACAAATCTTAAAAACTCAATGAAAGTAAATTTCTTAGTAAAAGTAGCTTCCATTAAAACTCCTCCTTATATAATTAATTGATAAAAGTAATTATAAAGTGTATAGTAACTATACAGTCAAGAAAAATATATTAAAGGTTTTATTATAGGATTAAGGAGGGAACATGGGCAATAATGTTAAAGATAAATATTTTACTGTAAGCGAGTTTGCTAAATTATGCGGGGTTCAAAGAAAAACTCTCATTTTTTATGATAAAATAGGTATTTTTTCACCAGAATATAGAGATGAAAATAATTATAGACTTTACAGTTTAAGTCAATATGATACGTTTACTATATTATTAGAATTAAGAGAACTTGATGTTTCATTAGATGAAATAAAGAAATATTTATATAATAGGACTCCACAAGAATATATAAGGCTTTTAAAAGATGAGAAAAGTAAGGCTACACTAAAAATTAAGAAATTAGAAAAAATGATTTATAATCTAACAAATAAAATAGGTGTTGCTCAAAAAGGCATGAAAGAATTTGAGAATAATAAAGTTTATATAAAAAAGTGTGAAGAGGAGTATTTAATATTATCAGATTTAAGTAGTTCTTCTCAAAATGAAATAATGATGGATGTTATTAATTTTGTTAAATATTGTGACGAAAATAATATATATGATGGATATCCAATAGGCGCAATAGTAAGAAAAAGTGATGTGGAAAACAAAAAAATTAATACTTTAAGTAAATTATTTATAAAATTAGATAATAAAATTAATAATAACAAATTATTTATAAAACCTAGTGGAAAATATGTATGCATAAATCATAAAGGTGATTATGAAAGTACATATAAATCTTATGAAAAAATTTTAAAGTTTGTTAAAGAGAATAATTATAGAATAATTGGAGATTCTTATGAAAATACATTATTGGATTTCTTTGCACTTAAAAATGAAAAAGAATATTTAACTGAAATTATGATTAGAGTTGAAAAAATATAATATAAGGTGTGGAATTATAAATTTAAAGTTTTACAAAATGATTATCCTTTTTAATTTAAATTTAATATATATATAAATAAAAATGAGCATATGCAAATTAAATTTAAAAATAATGATGTAATTTTAAATTTTATAAGCTAATTTGCATAAAAAAGTATAAAAAAGTATAATAGATAATATGTGAACATAGGAGTAGATAATCTATATTTAACTTATCATTATAAGATTCTGTTATGATTTTAGTATAAGATGAATTTATTAGATATTACTAATTTAAAAATTCATAGATGTATAAGTTGAAACTAGAATTTGAAAACCTATATTGAAAGACTATATGAACGGTATTATAGTTTAAATTTAAAATTTTATTTTGGGAGAGAGTTCAAATATGAATCAAGAATTAATTAATTACATAATTGAAGCTAATAAAGAATTAGCTATAAAAAAAGAATTGAAATTTTCTTTAAAAGAATGCTTAAGTGATCTTACAAAAAATAATTTAACTGACTTAGCTGGAATATATGAAATTGTTGGTAGACATAAAATGAAGAAAGATATGTTAGTAGATGAGTTATGTAGTAAGATTCAAGATGCTAATATATTGCAAGAAGATTTGGTTCCAGTAGATGCTCATGGGATGAAATTACTTCAGGAACTTAGAAATGAGAAGTATATAGAATGTACAACTATGCCAGTTGAAAATTATATATTTCTATATAATATAGGAATGGCTTTTACATATATTTCGGAAAATAAAGTATATATAGTTATGCCAACTGAAATAAAACATCTTACTGAAAAAATCAACTTTGAAAAGTTAGCGGTAAAACAAGAAAGATATAGAAATGTGCAAGAGTATTTATTAGCATTTTCTAATTTATATGGAATATTTGAAATAGAATTTTTTATGAATATTTTTAACGATAATAATGATGAAAAATTAGATGAAGAAGAATTTTTAGATATATTAGGTAAGTTTGCTGGTAATGTAGGTATGATTGAGTTCGATGATGAAAAAATTATACACCAAGCATTATTGGTTAATGAAGGAGAATATGAAACATTACAAGAACTTAGAGAAGGCAAAGAATATAAAATTTTACCTAATGAAGAATTACTTAAATACGCAGATGAAGATTATGTGGAATTAACAGAGGATCATATAAAATTAAAAAATTATTTAAGTGAAATATGTATGAATACTGAGCTTGCAGAAGAAACTTTTGAAGATATATGCATGGGACTAGTAGATTCTGATTTTGATATTCAAAGAGTTCTTTTTGAGTTAGATAGAAGAAAAATAGAAATAAAAAATAGAAAACAATTAGATGAGATTGTAAAATTAGTAGCGAATGTTTCTAATAATTCAAGAAAATGGAGCAACAAAGGTTTTACTCCAAAAGAATTATCTTTAACAAAGTTAAATGTTAATGCTAATAAAAAGATAGTTGGAAGAAATGAACCTTGTATATGCGGAAGTGGCAAAAAGTACAAAAAATGTTGTGGAAAATAAATTTATAAAAACAAAAAGCATCTCAATTTATTATGAGGATGCTTTTTATTTTTATTTAGGAATGGATAATGAAAAAATTGGATAATATAACTTACATAGCAATTTAAAAAATTTAAGATATGAATGATTTAATTCTGAAAAAAGTGTATAACTTCTAAAGTGGAAAGTGGTCAATAATTAATATAGTATTATATGTTAAAATTATAAAGTGTGGAGTTGAAAACATTATGGAATTTTATAATCAAGTGGCATTAAGTGAGCTTGAAAAATGGAAAAAGGAAATGAGAAAAGGACCATCTATATTTGAAAAGGCTACTAAAGGAGTTCAAAATAAGTTTAATGGAATATTGCCCAATAAATATCATGAGTTTATGACTAGTACAATAAAAAATATGACTCAAGCAGTTTTATTTGGCTCAAAATATATTACTAAAAATCCTTATTTAGGTTTGTCTTTAAAGGAAAGGGAAGATTTAGTTGAAGAAAAAACTAAAGTTTATAAAAATACAGCAATTATAGAAGGTGCTGGAACTGGCGCCGGGGGGATAGCGTTAGGAATTGCTGATTTTCCATTATTATTAGGAATAAAAATAAAGCTTCTTTATGATATTGCTGCTATTTATGGCTTTGACGTTAAGGATTATAAAGAGAGATTGTATATACTAAATATATTCCAGCTGGCTTTTTCAAGTAAAAATCATGTAAATAAAGTCTTTTATACTATGGAAATTTGGGAAGATTATTGTAATATGTTACCAGATGATATAAATTTTTTTGATTGGAAAACATTTCAGCAAGAGTACAGAGATTATATAGACCTTGCTAAATTATTACAAATGATACCAGGGGTAGGAGCTTTTGTAGGAGCTTATGTAAATAATAAACTTATAGAAAAATTGAGTAACACTGCAATACAAGCATATAGAATGAGACTACTTATTTAAAGTAAAATTGTATATTATATAATTTAAAAGTGTTTAAGATAAAGGGGCTGTTGCAGATTAAAAAAACTGGCTTTTACAGTATAATTTTTTTGCGACAGCCCCTCTATTTTAGGTATCCAAGTTTTGGAACAAGTAATTTTAAAAGTAAACTTGACACCTTATAAGAAAAACGGAACTTTTAATACATATATTCAAATTATTGGATTAAAATGTATTTATATGCTAAAATTTAAGTAAATATTATGTTGAATTTTAAGTGAATATTTAGAAGGGAATAAAATTTAAGTATACAAATATGTTAAGGTTACTTAAGATAGAGGAAATAAAATATGGAAAAGCAATTTTTATATTTAATAGGTCAATATGTTTTTGCTACCTTATTAATGAGATCAGCATTATATGAAAATAAACCCAAATTAAACTTAAAAAGTTGTGGAGTTTCACTTATATATTTGTTAATTCTTTTTATAATATCAACGGTTTTCAAATTAGATAACGGTGTTGTTATAGCTCAGTTCATATATATTTTTTTGTTTCCTATGAAATATAGAATATATAAAGGATCAATTAGAGAAGTCTCTTTTGTATATTATTCATCACTTGTAGCTACTTTATCAATAATAACAATTCATATATTATGTGAAGATTATATAATTTTAAATGGAGTTAACAAAGGTAATGTTATCATATATAATTTATGTTTTAGCTTTATAGGTATAATAATATTATTATTTAATTTATTTCATGTTGCCAGAGTATATAGGCCTAATATTAAGACATTGAGAACAAAAATAGGTTATTTAATATCATTTGTACCTTTTTCATATGTAATTTCTTTAACTCTACTATTTAGATTTATTATATTTCATAATTGTTTTTATGGAGTAATAATTTATAGTATATTTTGTTTGGGTACATTGATCTTTTACCCATTAATATATTTTTTTACTAAAAATATGAAATCATTAGAAGAAGCTATTTTTACTGCGGAAACAGATAATATAACTAGTGCTTATAGTAGAAGAAAATTTGAAGAGGATATCTTAAGTTTAATAAAAAAAGACATTGAATTTGGAATTTTCTATTTAGATATAAATGATTTTAAAAGTATAAATGATAATAATGGACATATTTTTGGCGATAAATGCTTAAAACATTTTATTGATGTATTAAAAGAATACATTAATAAGGATGGACAAATATATAGGATAGGTGGAGATGAATTCTCAATAATAACTACTAAATGTGAAAAAATTTCAGATATTATTGAACTAATATGTAAAAACAAAATATATTTAAAAAATGATATAAATGAAAAAATTAATATTTCATTTAGTATAGGAAAAGCTATTTATCCGATAAATGGTAAGAATGTAACTGAAATTTTAACATTTGCAGACAATGAAATGTATAGAAATAAATGCTTTAAAAGAGGTAATTGATTATATAGCTATTTAGGATTGAAATTTAAAGGCTTTATAAGTACATCGACTTTAAATTTTTTCTTTATAACCATATAATTAGAGTATAATTTTTATATGTATAATAAATTAAATAATAACTATTAAATTAAGATTAAAGTCCAATTAATAATATATTTAAGAAAGGAGTAATATGAAGTACGTTGACTCAAAGAAAATGAGAGAAATAGACAGTTATTGTATAAATCAATTAGGTATAAGTGGAATTATACTTATGGAAAATGCAGCAATAAAAATATTTAATGAGGTAGATGAAAAATTAAAAGAAATGTCTAATTCAAATATAGTTATAATTTCAGGTGTTGGCAATAATGGTGGAGATGGACTTGCATTATCAAGACATTTGCATTTACATAATTATAATGTGGAAGTATTTATAGTAGGAAATTTAAATAAAGCAAGTAATGATTTTAAAGAAAATTTTCAAATTATAAAGAATATAAATAAATTAGACGATAATAAGATAGGACTAAACTTCATAAATGAAAATACAGATTTAAAGCAATTACAGACTTTAAATTATGCAGATGTAATTATTGATGGAATGTTTGGAACTGGGTTGAAAAGGAAAATTACAGGTGTTTATGAAAGTTTAATTCTAGAGGTCAACAAAAGTGCCGCTTATACTATAGCTATAGATATTCCATCTGGAATAAATAGTGATAATGGAGATGTTATGGGCGTAGCAATAAAAGCTGATGAAACTATAACATTGCAGTTACCAAAAGTAGGATTTTTAAAGGAAGATATATCAGAATTTTGTGGCAATATCAAGGTGGTTGATATAGGAATTCCTAAAAAAGTTATAGAAATGTTATAATATATAAATGTTTTGGGGGGTAGAAATAATGAGAGTTGAAGGGCTAATTTCAAGAACTAATACTATGTTTTCACAAATTAAAAAGGATGAGGAGAATGTAAAATTAAATTTAAATAAAAATAATAAATTTAAAAAAACTGATATTATAAGCAATTTTCAAGAAGCTAAAGAAAACTTAATAAAACAAAAAGAAAATTTACAAAAACAAGATTTAACACCAGAAGAGAAAATTGAAAAAAATAAAGAGCTAGATGCTAAAATAAAGTTAGTAGAAGATCAAATGCAACAAGCTCTTATGATAGAAAAAGAAAAAGAATTAGAAAAAACAAAAGAAAAACTAGAAAATAAAGAAAAAGAAAATAAAAGTGGTGATGAAGAAAAAGATGGTGTTATAGTTTCCGAAAGTCTTAAAAATTTAATTAAAGCTAAAAATAGTATGGATAATATACATTCATTAAATACTACTAAAGGAAATTTAAAAGTAGAGTTAGGATATCTTGAATCTGTGAAATATCCTAATAATTTTGTTTCTAAGCAAAAATTAAAATTAGAAAGATCTATTCATAATATAGAAAGTAGGGCGAATAGTGAACTTAGTAAGGCAAATAGGGCTATAAAAAAAGAAAGTAATATGAAAAAGGAAAATGAGATAAAAAAAGAAGATAAAAAAGATATTATAGAAGATTAAAATATAGGGTTTTTTTAAACCCTATATTTATTTGTAAAATTATGCAATGATAATTATATTAATATAATTAAATTTTATTGTCTAATAAAGATTATAAGTATAAAATTAGGCTTTTTAAGTTATTTTGTTTTTATTTTTTATGAATTTTATTTAAAATAGAGATATATTTCAAAAATGTAATGTAATTTTAAGATTATGTCATGTTAATTTAAGGTTAATTTAATAATGCTAATGTATAATAGAGTAAGGCAAGTTTAAATCTTAGCAATTATCAGTTGAAAGGTTTAAAAGTATTTATTTAAGCTATAGTTAAAATAGAAGTTCAAATAAAATTGTTCATAGAATCTAAAACTATTTTTATTTGAAATTATTTATTGAATTTTAAGTATTTTCGACAATGGTTCAATACTTATTAAATACGATTTTGAATGGATAGTTTTAAAAGTTAACTTATAACTTTATACAAAGGTTAAAATCATAAAAACAAAAGTAAAGGCGGTGATTAAAATATTATGGAAGGAAAACTAAAAGGACTTAATGACAAGGATGTAGAAGAAAGAATTAAACGTGGTAAGGTTAATAATATTCCTAAACCACCTTCCCGAACATTAGCTCAGATTTTAAGAGCTAATATATTAACAAGCTATAATATTTTAAATATATCATTAGCAGTGCTGTTAATCTTAATAGGTTCACCTAAGGATGCTGTTTTTATAGTAATAGTAATAGCAAATATAATATTAGGTGCATTTCAAGAAATACATGCAAAAAAAATATTAGAAAGGTTAGCAGTCATTAATAGTAAAAGAGCATATGTTATAAGAAATGGAAAAACTAAAAATATTACAGCAGATGAAATAGTAATAGATGACATAATGATTTTAAAGACAGGAGATCAGATATTAGTAGACTGTGAAGTTATACAAGACGTTGAAATGGAAGTTGATGAATCTATGATTACTGGTGAATCAGATTCTATATTAAAGCAAAATGGGAGTAAACTTTTATCAGGTAGTGTTGTAACAGCAGGTCAGTGTTATGCAGTAGCACGTTGTGTCGGAGAAGAAACATATGCAGCAAAACTTGCAAATGAAGCAAGAAAATTTAAACTAATAAATTCTGAACTTCAAAAATCTACAGGAAAGATATTTAAAATAATAATGTGGATGATACTTCCATTAGGAGTACTTTTAACCACTAGTCAACTTATGTCAGGAAATGAAAGTTGGAAAAGTGCATTAATTGGTTCTGTTACAGGAATTATAGGAATGATTCCAGAAGGATTAATTTTATTAACTAGCACCACTTTTGTTGTGGCAGTTATAAGACTTTCTAAACTTCATACTCTTGTTCAGGAATTACCAGCTACAGAGGTTTTAGCTCGTGTAGACGTGTTATGTTTAGATAAGACAGGAACAATTACTAAAGGTGATTTAAAAGTAAGTGAAATTATAGCATTAAAAGAAAATAATATAAAAGATGTAGAAAAATATACATCTGCAATAGCATATAGTTTTTTAGGTGGGAATCAGACTAATAAGGCTATACTTGACAAATTTAAGGAAAATCCAAATTTGAAAGTAAAAAGTAAAATTCCTTTCTCATCTAAAAGAAAATGGACAGCTGTAGAATTTGAAGATGAAGGAGCATGGGTATTAGGTGCACCAGAGGTTATTTTAAAAGAAGGTTATGTAAATATAGCTAAATGTGTCAAAAGTGCCGCAGAGGCTGGAAAAAGAATTCTTTTATTAGCAAAATTTAATGGAGAAATTTTAAATGAGAATTTAAATGGAAATGTACAGGGGGTAGGGCTTGTATTTCTTGAAGATATAATAAGAGATAACGCTGAAGAAGCTATAGATTATTTTGAAAAAGAAAATGTAAAAATAAAAATTATATCAGGAGATAATCCGATAACTGTTTCAGCTATAGCTAAGAAAGTTGGAATTAAAAATGGAGAAAAATATATTGATTCTAGATTACTTCCAGAAAGTGAAGAAGAATTAGCTAAAGTTGTAGAAGCGACATGTGTATTTGGTAGAGTGACACCTCATCAAAAGAGAAGAATAGTTAAGGCTTTAAAATCTAATGATCATACGGTAGCTATGACAGGGGACGGAGTTAATGATGTTTTAGCATTAAAGGAAGCTGATTGTGGTATAGCTATGGCTAGTGGTGCAGATGCTACAAAGGCTGTGGCACAACTTGTACTTATGAATTCAGATTTTGCTTCATTACCAAGTGTTGTAACAGAAGGACGTCAACTTATAAATAATTTAGAAAAAGTATCAGAACTTTTCTTATCTAAAATAGTATATTTTATAATTATGTGTATATCATTTTCTCTATTAAGATTACCATTTCCTATTACTCCATTTCAATTAACTTTAATTGGGAGTATAACTATAGGAATACCATCATTTTTCTTAGCGTTAGCACCTAACAAAGAAAGAATTAAAAAGAATTTTTTAAAAAGAGTTTTACAAGTATCAATACCTAATGGGGTGATGATAGGGATAAGTACTACAATTGCTTTTCTTGTGGGCTTTCATAGTGGACTTTCTATGAAACAGTCTTCATCATTATCTTTAGTTGTGTTTACTGCATTAAGTTTATTTGTTGTATTTAAGGTGTCAAGGCCATTAAATCTATATAGAATATTGATATTGTTTGGAATGGTATTATTGTTTATAGGGGCGTTTACTATACCGTTTGTAAGAAATCTTTTTGATATAGCACCATTTGTTACTACAAAAGCTAATGGAATGCTTATAATAACTATTATAGGAACGTTAGGTATGATATTTATACCTAAAATAGTAAAAAAAATAATGAATAAGCCGCAGGTTTGTTAAAATAAAGGGAAATTTATTAAATAATAGAGCAAATTACTTGTCTATTTCACGAAATCTTGTGTTGGCAGGACCTAATAATAAACAATTATTACTAGAATCTGACAGTATTGAATTTCATAAAATATATGTTGTAATTTGCTTCTATTATTTTCTTTTATATCCATAAAAATAAATTTTTATGGATATAAAATAGTTATTTAGAAAGTATAAATCAAGTTTTTGAACTATTATTTTATAAATAATCTGTTTAAAAGGAGAATGTCTATGAATTTGAATTTACCTAAGGAGATTTGTGATTTGATAGATATGGATAACATAGAAAAAGTATGTATTGGATGCTCTAAAGCTGAAGTATTTAAAATTAATATGCAAAATAGAAATGCCTATTTGAAAACATGTAAAAGTAAATATGAAGTATTTAAGCAAGAAGTGAATTTATTGGATTGGCTCAAAGGAAAGATAAATGTTCCAGAAGTATTACTATATATAGGTGATTGTAATAATCAAATTTTAATAATGTCAGAAATAAAGGGAGAAAATACGCTGAATTTACTAAGAAAAAGTTGTAACAAAGAGTTAATAATAAAAAATTTAGCTAAAGGATTAAGAATGATTCATGATATAGATATTACAAACTGTAATATATTTCAAACTTTAGATGTTAAATTAAAAGAAGGAAGAAAAAATATAGAGCAAAAACTTGTGGATTTTAATTGTAGTAAGGATAAAAATTATATAGAGATTGCTAATAAATTAGAGAGTATGAGGCCTGAATGTGAAGATTTAGTATTAGTTCATGGAGATTACTGTCTACCTAATATAATTCAACATAACGGAAAAATAAGTGGTTTTATAGATTGGGGAAGAGGTGGTATTGGCGATAGATACCAAGATATAGGAATTGCATGTAGAAGTATAAGAACTAATTTTGGTGATGATCATTATGTAAAATTATTTTTAGATGAATATGGTTTGGATAAATATGATGCTAATAAAATTGCTTATTATATTTTATTAGATGAATTATTTTAGATGAATACAGTAGTACAATTCTAGAATACAATCTAAGTTAATTTTTAACTCTAGGTTGTATTTTTTTATAAAGGTCGAAATTTAAATTAATTTGTAAAAAAATACATAATAATGTAGACTAAAAAAAACACATGAAATATAATAATATTAAAGAGGTAAATTAAAAAATAATTAGGCATCTTAGTTTATTATGGTATAAGATTGTAAAAATTTTATAGATGAGGTTTATTATGAATTTAGAGTTAACTGAAGACAAGAAAACAATATCCAGGTTAGATATTAATAAAATAATTATGTATATAGCATTAATTTTACTTATTATAAGTTTTTTAGGAGCATTTTATATTAAATATTTACCAATAGATAAATATATTACGGCCTATGATTTTAAAATAATAAATGGGACTTTAGCTATTATTTCTATGGCTAGTTGCTGGATTTATTATTATACATATAAAAAAAGTGATTTTTTTATAATATCTTTATTTTATTTAAGTTTTACAGTGGAAAGATTATATATTAATTTTAAATTGTATAATCAAAGCCATGATTTAAATGCAAGATTATCATTGATTATTGGTGCATATATTTTAAGAACAGTATTAATTACATTTACAGTTAAAAAAGAGCAGAATAAATTAATTAAATTAATGGAAAACAATAAAATTTTTTCAATAATTACAATAATAATATTAACAATATTACTAAATAATTTTGAATTAAATTTATCAAAAATTAATAATAATATGTTTAAACAAAATTTGTATTTAAATATAAATTGCATTTTTATAATTTACTATATTTTCATATTAACTTTACTTACGAAAAAAAGTGAAAAAAATAAAGATTTTATATATACAATTATTATTTTAAGTTTAGGTTTTTTTACAATAAAAAGAATTTATTTATTATATTTTATAAAATTTAAAATAGAAAATATATATATTAGTTGCAATATATTAACTTTTTTAGGTTTTAATTCACTTATTTTAGGATTATTCATTGAAATGATTATAAAAGAAAAAGAAAGTGATAGATTAAAAAAAGAATTAAAGATATTTTATGAGCTGGCTGAATATAATCAAAGAAACGAAATTGTAGTATATGACGAAAATGAAAATATAGTGTATGCTAATAAAAAAATAAGAGAATCTAGCTGCAATAAGTTTAGTTCAAGAGAAGAACAGAATAAAGAACTTGAATTTAGGTTGAAAAAAAATATTATTTTTAATGATAAAAAGGAAATAGAGTTTAAAATCGAGAAGGATGGATTATATAAAAAAGTGCTGTTTAATGATGGAAAAGTTCATAACTTAGACATACAAAAGATTCACCTTAATAATAATGTTGATAGGATGGTATGTACATTAGTAGATATGTCAGATGAATATGAAGCACATAAAAGATTAGTTATAAGCGAAAATAAATTAGCAACAATAACTGAAAATATTAAAGACTTAATAATAACAATAGACAATAATGGAATAATAACATATGTTAATAATGCAGTTTTAGAAACTTTAGATTATGATAGGAATGAGCTTAATAATAAACATTATAGCAAACTAATTAATTTTAAAGTTTGTAACAATAAATTTTTAGATTCAGATTATGAAAATCATATTTGGATTAAGCATAAAATCTTAACTAAGCAAGAAAAATTGATTGTAGTAGATTCCTTAATAAGTAATATGCTAAACGAAGAAGGACAGGCTATAGGAAAAATAATAGTTTCTAGAGATCTTAGCTGTAAAAATGAAGTTGATATTTTAAAAGAAAAATATGATGAAATAAAAGAATATGATAGAATAAAGACGGAAATTTTTTCTAATTTATCACATGAAGTTAGAACGCCGATAAATATAATATATTCATCTGTACAACTTTTAAATAATAAGAAAAATTTAAGTACAGAGGATTTTCTATGTTCTTATGATAAATATGAGAGTATTATAAGAGAAAATTGTAATAGAATGCTTAAACTTGTAAATAATTTATTAGATATAACTAAAATTGAAAGTGGATTTATGAAAATGAATTTTAAAGATTATAATGTAGTTAAATTAATAGAGGACGTAACAATGTCAGTAGTTCCTTATGCTGATATAAAAAATATAAACATTATATTTGATACAGACTTTGAAGAGTTGGAGATAAAAAGTGATAAAGATAAATTAGAACAAGTAATTTTAAATTTATTATCTAATGCCATAAAATTTACAGAAGAACAAGGAAATATATTGGTGTATATTTCCAAAGAGGATGATTTTGTTATAATACGAGTTAAAGATGATGGTATAGGTATACCAAAAGAATTTAGGGAGCATATATTTGACAGATTTGCACAAAGTAATAAAAATTATAACAAAGAAAAAAGTGGGACAGGTATAGGATTAGCATTAGTAAAATCTTTAATAGCTCTACATGATGGCAAAGTTTATTTAAATGAGGAATTAGAAGAAGGTAGTGAATTTATTATTAAACTTCCTATTGTAAAGTGCAATTGCAAAGATGAAATGAATATGTTATTAATGAATAATAGTATAAAATCGGTAAATGAAAAAGTATCAGTAGAATTTTATGATTTATATTAAAAACCAAAATTTACTTTGGATTATTTTGTATAACAATAGTATATTGAAAAAAATCAATATAGAGTAGAGATATTTTAATATAATCACTGTATTTTAAAAATTTTATCTATACAATATTATAAAATTTGTGGTATCATCTAACTTTGTAATGATAAATTAAATAAACAACATAAACTTAGAATAAAAGACAGATACTATAAATAAATAAAGTTAAATATTAATAGTTGATATAGTGAGTAATTTATAAATAAAATACTCACTATTATTAATTAAAAATTTAAATAAAGGTCATAAATTAATAAAAAAATTAAGTCTTAATAAGTGAGGGTGAAAAAATGAAAATAGGATTCGATCATAAGAAATATCTTGAAGAACAATCAAAATATATTTTAGAAAGAGTTAATAATTATGACAAACTATATCTTGAGTTTGGTGGAAAATTATTATTTGATTTACATGCAAAAAGGGTTTTGCCAGGTTTTGATGAGAATGCAAAAATAAAATTATTACATAAATTAAAAGAAAAAGTTGAAGTTGTTATTTGTGTATATGCAGGGGACATTGAAAGAAACAAAATAAGAGGTGACTTTGGCATTACATATGATATGGATGTTTTAAGACTAATAGATGATTTGAGATCTTATGAACTAGACGTGAATAGTGTTGTAATAACTAGATATGAAGGTCAACCAGCAACTAAAGTATTTATAAATAAGTTAGAACGTAGAGGAATAAAAGTATATAAACATAAATCTACAAAAGGATATCCAACAGATGTAGATACTATAGTTAGTGATGAAGGATATGGACAAAACCCGTACATAGAGACAAGTAAACCAATAGTAGTTGTTACAGCACCAGGACCAGGAAGTGGAAAGCTTGCAACATGTCTTAGCCAGTTATACCATGAGTATAGAAGAGGTAATGTAGCAGGATATTCGAAGTTTGAAACATTCCCAGTTTGGAATGTACCTCTAAAACACCCTCTTAATATAGCTTATGAGGCTGCTACAGCAGACTTAAAAGATGTAAATATGATAGATTCATTCCATTTTGATGCTTATGGGAAAGTAGCAGTAAACTATAACCGTGATATAGAAAGTTTCCCAGTTTTAAAAAGAATTATAGAAAAAATAACTGGAGAAGAGGCTGTCTATAAATCTCCAACAGATATGGGCGTTAATAGAGTTGGATATGGAATAATTGATGATGAGGTAGTAAAAGATGCATCACAGCAAGAAATTATTAGAAGATACTTTAAAACAGCATGTGATTATAAAAAAGGTTATGCAGATAAAGATACGTTCCAAAGAGTAAAACTTATAATGGAAGAACTTAATTTAAAAGAGCAAGATAGAAAAGTTGTAATGCCAGCGAGAGAGCATTCAGCAAAACTTAAAGAAAACTGTGCAAAAAATGAAATATGTCCAGCAGTAGCCTTAGAACTTGAAGATGGAACTATATTAACAGGTAAAAGTTCAAATGTTATGGATGCAACAGCAGCAGTAGTATTAAATGCTATTAAACATTTTGCTAATATATCAGATGAAATACATTTAATATCACCAGTTATATTGGAACCAATAATAAACTTAAAGTCTAAAACATTAGGTAGTAAAAACACAGCATTAACATGTGAAGAAATATTAATAGCACTTAGCATTTGTGCAGCTACAAACCCTATGGCACAAGTTGCTATGGCAAAATTACCAATGCTTAAAGGATGTCAAGCACATTCAACTACAATATTAAACAAAAATGATGAGCAGACATTTAGAAAAATTGGAATAGATATAACTTGTGACCCAGAATATCCATCAGAAAATCTTTATTACAATTAAATAGAATATATTTTTATAGGGCAATCTCAAAATACAATAATATAATAAAAGGGATTGCCCTTTTACTATGTTTAAAGACAACATAGGGATATAAAAGTTAAACTAAAGTTATATATTAAGAGTTTATAGTTTAAAATTATATGTTAAGTTTTAACTATGATTGATACAATTAAAGGCTTTATGTATAATAAAGGCTAGTGATTTACATGAAAAATATGAAGATATATTGTAAGATATGGAGTGATTTAATATGAGAATGAGAAGAAAGCCGTGGGCTAGACCAGAATTAGAGAGTTGTGATTTCTTTGTTACTAAACCTAGTGAACATAAAGGGAAATGGAAAGAAAGTTTTAAAAAAGTTCAACCTTTATATTTAGAGTTAGGTTGCGGAAAAGGTACATTTATAGCTGTACATGCTGCAGAAAATAAAAATATTAACTATATAGCTATAGATATAAAAGATGAAGTTTTAGTTTTAGCAAAAAGAAATATAGAAAATGCAGTTGATGAAAAAGGAAGAAAAGTTGATAATGTAAAACTTATGGCACAGGAAATTGGTCTTATTGAAGAGATGCTAAATGAAGAAGATGAGATTGAAAAAATATATATAAATTTTTGTAATCCGTGGCCAAAAGAAAAACATAAAAAAAGAAGATTAACACATACAAGACAATTAAATAAATATAAAACCTTTTTAAAAAAGAACGGAGAAATATGGTTTAAAACTGATGATGATGAACTTTTTGAAGAGTCATTAGAGTATTTTAAAGAGTGCAAGTTTAATATAAAGTACATAACTTATGATCTACATAAAAGTGATTTTGAAGGTAATGTTGTAACAGAACATGAAGAAATGTTTACAGCACAAGGAATAAAAACAAAGTTTTTAATAGCAACATTATAATAAAATTTATAATAAATGTACGGTGATAAATTTTTGTTATCAGTTGAGAAAAATAAGTAAAAATATAGTTAGTTAAGAATTATGAATTATGAATTAAGAATTTAGGATGAAAGTGGCAACCACTTTCTGAAAATGATTTTAAAAAATCTATCAATATAATTTGCTTTGAAAATTTATAAAAAGATACGTTGAGAATTACTAGGAACGAAGTGAGTAGTAATAACCACAACTGTTCACTATTCACTCTTAACTTTTAACTAAAATAATCTGTTAGTTATTGATAAAATATTAATTTGAGTTTTCTCATTTGATAAACAAATAAGTTTAAAATTTAATTTGGAACACTATAATAGATAAAAAGGAATTAATATTAATTAAGAATATTTAGTATAAATGTAGATATTTTAATATATTTGTTTTATAATAAATATTGAAAAGAGAATAATATAATTAGCTAGGGGTGCTATTAAAGCTGAGAGGTATTGATATACTAACCCTTGAACCTGAAATTGGATAATACCAGCGTAGGAAAGCGTTATTAAAACGAGAAGTTTTAGTTTTGTGCAAATTTTATAGTTTTATATTTAAGTATAAAAAGCTATATCCAAGTTGGGTATAGCTTTTGTTGTGTTTGGAAAATTTTTAATTTTAAGATTAGGGGGAGTTTTATGAAATTTACAGATTATTTATATTCAAGTTCAAAGGAGATATGGGAAGGCTACAAAAAACATCCTTTTATATGTAATTTAGCTAATGGAACATTGGATAAAAATAAATTTATGAAATATCTTATACAAGATTATTTATACCTTAAGGAATATGCGAAAGTATTTTGTGTAGGGGTTGTAAAGGCGGATACTATGGAAGAGATGAAGTTTTTTTATAGTTCAACTAAGGGAACTATGGAAGATGAAACAGCAGTTCATATAAAGTATTTAACAGATCATGGTTATAAGATAGAGGATGTTGAAAAAATGGAGTATAACATTGCTACAATAAATTATACAAGTTATATGAAGTCTATAGCATTAACAGGGAATATAAAAGAAATAGCTATTGCAACATTACCATGCACTTGGAGTTATAATTATATAGGCAAGTATTTGTTAGAAAATTATAAAGATAATTTAGAAGAAAACTTTTATAGGCCTTGGATTGAAGAATATTCTTCTAAAGATTTTAATGATTTTACAAATATATGGTTAGAATATGTAAATAAAATTTGTAATGATTTAAATGAAAAGGAAAAAGAAAGGCTAAAGGATATATTTGTAAAATGTAGCCTTTATGAAATGGAGTTTTGGAACATGGCAAATCAAGATATGTAGATTTGGTTATGTTATGCTGGTATATAAGTAAAAAATTTTCTTCTTTTCAAATTTAATTAGTGATTGATATTTATATTAAAATCAAAAGGAGTATATTAATGGTTATATTAGTTACAATACTTAGTGTAATTTTAATGATTATGTATTTTATAGACTTAAGAAAAGAAAAATTCAATATAAGAACTATGGTTATCACAGCTATGTTTAGTGCAATATCATTTGTACTTTATTTAATACAATTTATAAAATATCCTCAAGGTGGGGGAATTAGTTTATTTTCTATGTTACCTGTAATGCTTTTATCTATATTATATGGAAGAAGAGTAGGGCTTACAGGTGGTATGATTTTTGGGCTTTTAAAGCTGTTAAATGGAGCAACGGTAGTACATCCAGCACAGTTTTTATTAGATTATGTACTTTCAACAATGGCGCTAGGGCTTGCTGGCACTTTTGGAAGTAGTAAAAAGTTAAATTTAATTGGAGGCTGTTTACTGGCAGTATCGCTAAGTGTATTTGTAAATATAGTATCAGGAGCAGTCTTCTTTGGGCAATATGCACCTGAAGGAATGAACGTTTGGTTATATTCATTTGTCTATAATATAAGTAGTTCAGGGGTAGAGGGATTGTTAACAGTTGGTTTAATGGCAGTTTTACCAATAAAAAGATTTAGTAAAATAGCTAAACCAGTATAAATTTAGTTTATGTTTAAATTTTAATCTATTTTTCATGAATAAATTGAAAACTATCTTAAAATAAAATTTTTTAGGGTAGTTTTTTAATGCTTAATTTTAATATGTCACTTGACTTTTAGCTTGTTTAATTTTATATTTAACGGTGTATAATTATGAAATTATAATTTAAAATGCTATGAAATTTTAATTGTATTAAATGTTTGGAGAGATAAAGATGAAACGTAATACATTACCAATTAAAACAATTGTAGCTGTTGGAATTGGATCAGCCGTATTTATGATATTAGGTCGTTTTGGGTCAATACCAACAGGTATACCGAATACAAACATAGAAACTGCGTATGCATTTTTAGCGTTGATGGCGTTACTGTATGGTCCTTTAGCAGGATTTTTAATCGGTCTTATAGGCCATGGATTAAAAGATATAATTTTTTATGGTTCACCTTGGATAAGCTGGGTTATAGCATCTGCTATTATGGGGTTTATTATAGGAGTAGGTTGTAAAAAAATTAAAATTAATGAAGGGATTTTTGGGAAAAAACAGATTATTGTTTTTAATATTGTACAAATTATATCAAATATTGTAGCGTGGGGATTAGTTGCACCAAGCTTAGATATTTTAATATATGCAGAGCCTTCTAATAAGGTGTTTTTACAAGGAATTATAGGGGGAACATCTAATACTATTACAGTTGGAATATTAGGTACTATCCTTATAATAAATTATGCTAAAACTAGAACCCAAAAGGGCAGTTTAGATAAAGAATACTAAAAGTATACCGGAGAAACAACTCCGGTATTTTAATTGAAAAAATCAATATGTTGTAAAAATAGAAAGTTTATGATGAAACTGTGGTACAAAGTTTTTTTAAGTTAAGGTTTTATTTAACAGTGTAAATATCATTTAGTGGATTTGTTGTTTTAGTTAAGCAATAAAAATATAATTGTGAAGTTCTATAGGGTTCCAAATTGACTCTTAAATTTACTGATTCCAAAACTTGGATACCCAAAATAGTGAGACATGCTCGGAAATTCTTAAAATTCAACACTACATTTTGCATAAAAATATTTTAAAGTTATTGAATAAATTTAAATGCGAACTTGTTTCCCTATATAATACAGGTATATATAAATAATGAATAGTTATTGTATAGATTTAAAAAGGAGGACAGCATATGAAAAAACCGATTTTAGAATTTAAGGATTTTTCAGTTCAATATATAGTTCAAGCTAGACCTACATTAAAAAATATAAATTTGACTATATATGAAGGAGAAAAAGTTCTTATAGTAGGACCTTCAGGATGTGGTAAAAGCACACTTTCAAATTGTATAAATGGGTTAATTCCTTTTTCATATAAAGCAGAAACTACAGGAAGTTTAAAAATTAAAGGGAAAGAAGCCAATGAATTAAGTATTTTTGAAATATCTACAATGGTTGGAACAGTACTACAAGATCCAGATAGTCAATTTATTGGACTAACAGTTGGAGAAGATATAGCCTTTAAATTAGAAAATTGTTGTGTCATGCAAAAGGATATGAAAGATAAAGTTGAATATGTAGCTAAATTAGTTGATATAAATAGTCATTTATATTCATCACCTCATAATTTATCTGGTGGGCAAAAGCAAAGAGTAACATTAGCAGGGGCTATTGTTGATGATGTAGATATATTACTCTTTGATGAGCCTTTAGCGAGTTTAGATCCAGCATCAGGAAAAACATCTATTGAACTTATAGATAAAATACAGAAGGAAACTAATAAAACAGTTTTAATAATAGAACATAGATTAGAAGATGTACTACATTGTGATATTGATAGAATAATAGTTATGAATGATGGTGTAATAATAGAAGATACCACACCAAATAAACTCTTAGCTTCAAACATTTTAATTAAAAATGGAATAAGAGAACCTTTATATATAACTGCTCTTAAATATGCAGGATGTCATATTACCGAGGAAATGAATGCTAAAAATGTAGAAATAATAGATATAAATGAGTGTAAAGAAAAATTAAATAGTTGGTACCTTAATTCAGTAGATGAAAAGAAAAGAGAAAAAAATAAATCTATACTAGAACTTCAGAATGTTTCATTTCAATATAATGAAGAAAAACAAATATTAAAAGATGTATCATTTAATATATTAAAAGGAGATATGGTTAGTATAGTAGGAAAAAATGGAGCAGGTAAGTCAACTATTTCTAAACTTATATGTGGATTTTACAAGCCAACTGGTGGAAAAATATTTTTTGATGGTGAGGATATAGAAAAGAGAACAATAAAAGAAAGAGCAGAAAAAATAGGTATGGTAATGCAAAATCCCAATCAAATGATATCTAAAACTATGATATTTGATGAGGTTGCATTAGGACTTAAGGTCAGAGGAATAGATAAAGAAGAAATAGAAGAGAGAGTATATAAAACTTTAAAAATTTGTGGATTATATGAGTACAGAAATTGGCCAATATCTGCATTAAGTTTTGGACAGAAGAAACGTGTCACAATAGCATCAATTTTAGTTTTAAATCCAGAAATAATAATATTAGATGAGCCAACTGCTGGACAAGATTTTAAGCATTATAATGAAATTATGGAGTTTTTATTAGAATTAAATAAAAAGGGAGTAACTATTATAATGATTACTCATGATATGCATCTAATGTTGGAGTATAGCAACAAAGCTATAGTTTTATCACAGGGAGAGAAGATTGCTGATGATTTATCAATGAATATTTTAACTGATGATAGAATAATAAAGGTAGCTAATCTTAAAGAAACATCTTTGCAAAAATTGGCATTAAAATCGCATATAGATAATCCTAAAAAGTTTATTGAAAGATTTATTGAAGAAGATAGGGGTGGAAGAAAATAATGAGTGATACGATGCTGTCTTATATAAATAAAGACTCAATAATACATAACTTGACGGGAGCTACAAAACTTATATTTTTTATATTATGGGCCTTAGCATCTATGTTAACGTATGATACTAGAGTTTTAGTAATAATGTTTATTTTAAGTATAGTTATTTTTAAAATGTCTAAATTGAAGTTTAAAAATGTAGCTATTATAATATACTTCATATTATTTTTTCTATTACTTAATAATATAGCTATATTTATATTCTCACCTTATCAAGGTGTAGAAATATACAAAACTAAACATGTATTATTTCATATGCTAGGTAATTATTCTTTAACATTAGAACAATTATTTTATCAATTTAATATAACAATAAAGTATTTTTCCGTAATACCAGTAGCACTTTTATTTATACTAGCTACAGATCCAAGTGAATTTGCAGCTTCTTTAAATAAAATAGGTGTCAACTATCGTATAGCTTATTCAGTTGCAATAGCGTTAAGGTATATACCAGATATTCAAAGGGATTATAAAGATATTTCTTTTGCACAACAAGCAAGAGGAATAGATATGTCTAAAAAAGAAAAGTTAAGCAAAAGAATAAAAAACTCAGCATCTATACTTATGCCTTTAATATTTTCAAGTTTAGATAGAATAGATACTATAAGTGCAGCTATGGAGTTAAGAGCTTTTGGAAAAATGAAAAAACGTACATGGTATAATGCAAGAGATTTTAGAAAAAATGATTATATAGCTTTAATTGTAGTAACAGGGTTATTTATTTTATCTTTATACTTTACACTAAAAAATAATAGCAGATTTTATAATCCATTTATATAGAATTTCAAATTTTAAAAGATATATTTAAGTTTATTCATCAAGTCTTTGGTATTAGTTGATAAAAATAAGTACAACTGCATTTAGTTAATAGTTAAAAGGTAAAAGTTTAACACTGCATCTTGTATGAAAATATTTTAAGGTTATTTAATAAATTAAAAGAAAGATATTTTATTGAAATAAAATGGAGTAGCTTTACGCACATGCTTGTTTCCCTATATAAATAGTAAATATAAAACCTTCACAGCATAAAAACGTTGTGAAGGTTTTATATTATGTAAAAATTTAACTTAATTTGGTATCTAAAATATATATATTAAATATATTGTTTAGTATAAGGAATAATTTGGGAGGAAGAAATGGGCCTATACAGATACAATAAAAATATAATTTCTGTAAAAAATGGTTATGTTACAGGAAAAAGTGAAGGGGATTTAGTTCTTTTAATGGGATGTCCTTTTGAAGAAGATAGTAATTACTATGAATCAGTAGATGTTGTTATACAGCAAAAAAGAATGAGTGAAGAAACTATGCATTTAAATATAAAAGGCTGTGATTTAGATTTGGACTTAATTAATGTTACTGAAAGTGATAAACAAGAGATTATGATAAGAGGTGTTTTAGGAGGAGAAGTAGCACATCTAATTGCATATGTATATAAGTATGAAGATGGAACATTAACAGAAATTTTTAATTACAATAGTTTTTATGAAAAATATGAATTTCAAGCTAGGTATTTAGATAATTATAATATTGAAATTTTCTGTGAGGAAACTAAAAAAAAGTTTGTTTTAAATATTAGTGACAGTAATGATGAATATTTAAATCTTATATATAGCAGGAATGGAAAAGCCTTAGGTAATAACGCTCCATATATATCTGCCATAAATGCTATTTATCCAGTAAAACAAGTAGGAAAAAATTATAACTCATTATTAATACAACAAATTATGATTGAACCGTCGAATGAACATATGCTAGGAATTATAGAAACATTATTAGATATAGATGAATATGGGAAAATGAAAGTTATATATCAATCCATTATGAAAACAGGAAAAACATATAATAGTTTAAGGGAGAGTAAAATCTATCTAAATATAGAAGATATTATACCAGAAGGATCAGAAATTATTTCTTTAAATAAATTTGGTGGTAAAAATGACATTATTAAATTAGATTTAGATAATGACAAAGAAGATGAAATTATATATGCTTATAATTATAAAGGATATGGTCATATAGGAGTATGTAAGTCTACTCAAGATGGATTAGAGGTTGTAGATGATTATGAAGGAAAAGGGGATGATATAGGTTATTTAAATATAAAAGAAGTGTGTTCTAGAAAAAATAAAAATATAATAGTAGGATGGAAAATACGAAACTTTACTTGTAGACTGGATTTGTTAGAATATAAAGATAAAAAAATAAGTAGTTTAATTCCGGATACTATACTATGTTTTAATAAAATAGATGTTGTAAATTTGGAAACTAAAAAAGAAAAATTGAATGAAATAGTATTATGGTATAAAAAGAAAAAAACAGGTTATGAAATAAGCATGTATAAATGGATAAAAGGAAATCTTATTGAAATAAATAAGTATAATAAATATTATTATACAAAGGTTTTAAAGTACTACGATGAATTAATAAAAACCAAAAATAATTCTATAGAATATTTATATAATGTAGCAAAGGCTAAATATTTAGTATCACAATATGAAGATGCACTAAAAACTATAAACAAGGCAATGTATTTAAAATTAACTTATCCATCAATAGAAGAGTTACGGGATTTTCAATATGTATTAAGTGAAGGGTTAAAGGAGAAATAAGTTTAAAAGTTGTATAGCTAAATTTAAAAAGGTACTTTAAACTATTTTAAAGCACCTTTTTGTTTATATAATTCATTAGAGATTAATTGATAAAAAGTTATAAGTTCTACATTAATATAAATAATTAAAAATTAAATTTTACTATTATTTAGTGAGATGATTGAAAAATTTAATTACTTTTCCCATTCATCAGCATTTTTTAATCCAGGTATAGATGACGCTTTAAATACTGGAGTTTCAATACCAGCTTTTTTCTGAGCAACATAGTCTTTTAAGGCTAAGAAAGCGTATTTACCTAAGAATAGTATAGCTATTAAGTTTACAATAGCCATAATTCCCATGAACAAATCAGCTAAGTTCCAAACAAAATCTACTTTTACTAATGATCCAAATAGAACCATTGCAACTACTAACGCTCTATAAACATTTAAGAATACTTTGTTAGCTTTTATAAATTCTATGTTAGATTGTCCATAGTAGTAGTTACCGATTATAGAACTAAAGGCAAATAAGAAAATACATACAGTAACAAAGACACTACCAAATGGTCCTATTTGAGAACTTAAAGCTTGTTGTGTTAATTCTATACCAGTAAGGTTTGTGTCAGAATATGTTCCAGATGCTAATATTATAAATGCTGTAGCACTACAAATTATTAAAGTAGCAACAAAAACTCCTAATGTTTGAACAAATCCTTGTTCAACTGGGTGAGATGCTTCAGCAGCAGCAGCAGCATTTGGAGAACTTCCCATACCAGCTTCGTTAGAGAATAATCCTCTTTTAATACCTTGCATTATAGTTGCACCAAGTCCACCAGCAGTTAGTGATTTAAACCCAAATGCATTTTCAAGTATAAGTTTTAATATTGCTGGCACTTGAGTAATATTTAAAACAAGTACTAATATTGCAACTGCTATATAAGCTATAGCAAAAATAGGAACTATTACTTCTGAAACTCTAGCTATTCTTGTAACTCCACCAAAAATTACTAATGATGTAAGAATAACTATAATGATTCCAGAAACGTTTCTGCTTATTCCAAAAGCACTATCGAAAGCAACAGTAATAGTATTAGCTTGAACTGAGTTAAATATTAATCCAAAAGATATTGTAATTAATATTGAGAAAATTATTCCCATCCATCTTTTGTTAAGTCCTTTTTCCATGTAGTAAGCAGGACCACCTCTGAATGCTTTACCGTCTTTAACCTTATAGATTTGAGCTAAAGTACATTCTACAAAACCAGAAGCACTTCCTATAAGAGCTATAACCCACATCCAAAATACAGCACCAGGGCCACCTAAAGAAACAGCGATAGCAACTCCTGCTATGTTTCCAGTTCCAACTTTAGAAGCTGTACTTATACAAAACGATTGGAAAGAAGAAACTTTACCATCTTTACCGCCAGCTTTACTATCCTTGCTAACAAGAAGTCTATACATTTCTTTTATGTACCTAAATTGAACAAAGTTTGTTTTTATAGAGAAGTATAAGCCTGATAATATTAAAAGTGCGATTAGTATGTATCCCCAAAGATAGGTATTGGTCGTTGAAATTAAATTGTTTAAAAAGTCCATGAAATTCCTCCTCAGTAAAAAATAAAAATTAATCTCTATGAATTATTTTAGTATGAACGTATTTATGTTTTTTTATATATTAAATAAATAACCCAAATAAAGTAATGAATTTTCAATATATAATAATAATACGAAATACACTAAAAAAAGTCAATTTTCAACAAAATAAGAATAGAACAAATTAACAGTAAAATGATAGTTAAATTAAAGAAAAATTCAAAAATAAGTAGTTTTTATAAACAGTTAACAAAAAATTAAAAAATAAAGAGAGGTTTTTAAAATGGTATCTATAGTGCGTTAAATAAAGAAAGAAGAGGATTTTATGGAGTTTATGAATAAAAATTACAATTGAAATGTTAAAAAAATATGAACGGTTATAATTTTATATGCATTAATATGATTTAAAGTGGTAAAACAATAAATTGGAAATTTATTTAAAAATAAAAATATACAAAAAAGGAAATGTCTTAAAATAATAAAAATAAATTTTAAGACATTTTTATATTATGAAAATCCATTAGAGATTAATTTATATAATATTTTATAGTAGAAATAATTAATTAATCTTCCCATTCATCGGCATTTTTTAATCCAGGTATAGATGATGCTTTAAATTTAGGGTTCTTAATACCTGCTTTTTTCTGAGCTGTATAATCTTTTAATGCTAAGAATGCATATTTACCTAAAAATGATATAGCTATTAAATTTATTATTGCCATTAAACCCATAAAAAAATCAGCTATATTCCAAACAAATTCTACTTTAACTAAAGAACCAAACATAACCATTCCAACAACACAAATTCTATATATGGTTAAGACGATTTTATTAGTTTTAATGAATTCTATATTAGATTCTCCGTAATAGTAATTACCTATTATGGAACTAAAAGCAAATAATAAAATACAAATAGCTATAAAATAGTTACCAAAAGAACCTATTTGTGAAGTAAGTGCATGTTGTGTTAATTCTATACCGGTAAGGTTTGAATCAGCATAAGTTCCAGAAGATAAAATTATAAATGCTGTTGCACTACAAATTATTATAGTATCAACAAAAACACCTAGAGTTTGAACAAGACCTTGCTCTACTGGATGATATGCTTCAGCAGCAGCGGCAGCATTTGGAGAACTACCCATTCCTGCTTCATTAGAGAATAAACCTCTTTTGACACCTTGCATTATAGTAGCTCCTAATCCACCAGATGTAATTGCTTTTAAGCCAAAAGCATTTTGAAAAATTATTTTTAAGATATTTGGAAGCTGAGTAATATTTAATATAAGGACTAAAAGAGATACAACTATATAAGCTATGGCAAAAATAGGTACAATTATTTCAGAAACTCTAGCAATTCTTGTAACCCCACCAAATATTACTAATGATGTGACAACAACAAGAATAATACCTATAACAGTTTTACTTATTCCAAATCCACTATTAAAGGCCACTGAAATTGTATTAGCTTGTACAGAATTAAATATTAGTCCGAAAGAAATAGTAATAAGTATTGAAAATAATACTCCCATCCATCTTTTATTAAGTCCTTTTTCCATATAATAGGCAGGACCACCTCTGTAAGTATTTCCATCCTTAACTTTATAAATTTGTGCTAATGTACATTCTACAAAACTAGAAGCACCACCAATTAATGCTATAAGCCACATCCAAAAGACTGCTCCTGGACCACCTAAAGCTACAGCAATAGCAACTCCTGCAATGTTACCAGTACCTACTTTAGAAGCAGTACTTATACAAAAGGATTGAAAGGAAGATACACTACCTTCTTTCTTTTTATCCTTATTACTTCCATTTAAAAGAAGTATAAACATTTCTTTTATATATCTAAACTGAACAAACTTAGTACCTATAGAAAAATATATGCCAAGAACTAACAAAAGGGCTATTAGTACATATCCCCAAAGATAGTTATTAGCTGTTGCAATAAAGTTATTAAAAGATTCCACTTAAATTCCCCCTTAAGTTTAAAATTAATCTCTATTGAATAATAATTAAAAAATTTATATGATTGTTATTTAGGGTTATAATCTCTGATTTTAAATTAAATATAAAATTTTTAGTATTAATTGATAAAAAATGAGTACAGTTATAATTAGTTAAATTTAAGAATTAAGAGTTAAAAGTAACTTTAGTATTACGAACATATTGAGTAATAATCAATATAATTCTTAATTAAAATTAAAATTAAATTTTAAAATTATTAGTTCCAAGACTTGGATACCCAAAATAGTGAGACATGATTCGAAAAACTTCAAATTCAACACTACATTTTGTATAAAAATAATTTAAAGCTATTAAATAATTTTAACCTTATAACTCTTTTGAAAATCAAAATCTTAAATATATAAACTTAGAGATAGATTTTGTAATTTATAAAAAAGTAAATAGAAATAAATATAAAAAATATAAAAATAATAACAAAAAGTAATTATATGTATATAAGTATACAAAAAAGTCAGAAAAAAATCAATTTTCAATAAAATAACTAAAATAATTTATATTTAAATTTTAACAAATAGAAAAATGTAAACATAAATGTATATACACATAAATTAACAGAAATTTAAAAGAAAAATAAAGGTATTTTACGTGTTTAAATCAAATTAATGAGTGGAGATAATTTATTGTAATTTGGGGGGAGTAAAATTTGGAATCTTTAAATAATAATGAAGAGTTTTTTGAAAAGAATAACTATATATTTGAAAATATTGAAAATATGAATAAATTCTATAAATTAATGAAGGAGTTTGGAGAAGAAAAAAGTAAAAAAAATTCTAAGGATATAAAAAATGAGATGCATTATAAATTTAATTGTGAAGATAATACAGAGTATAGTTTTTTATGCCGATCGTTAACAATAAAAGATTATATTCATCTTTTAAAAAATGAAATTAAAATTTTAAATAATAGTATATTATATAAATTTAAGGAAGATAAAGATTATTTCAATTTCTATAATCAATTTTCAACAAAATCAGAAGTTAGTATACTTAACTTACAAGATGAAAAGGATTTAGATATTAAATATTTAAAGTACTATCCCGGAATTAGAATATATTTAGACAATGAAAAAATTATGAGTTTAAAAAATGAAAAATATTTTATTAGAAATTACGTAAAGTTAGATTTAAATATAATTAAATATATAATATTTCCCAATAGAAAAGTATATAATTTTTGTGAAAATTGTATGGATGACAATTTAAAGGAAAAATCTATAATATTAAATATAGAAAATAAAATTATGATAAGGGAATACATTTATATGTGCAATTATAATGTATATAGAAAGAGTACAAATGGTCCTAAAGTAGAATTTTAATTGGTTCTATTTTAGGACTACTTTTTATTAGATATTAAAATAGATTAATTAATTATTTTAAATTTGATATATAATAAATGTAGAAGCTTCTTTGGGATTATTGAATATAGGAGAGTGTTATGTCTATGAAAAATAACATTGATAAAAAAGTTTTTTTTGAAAAGTACCCTTTTGCAGTAGAGGAAATTGAAAATAACAATATTGATTGGAACGATTTAAATGAAATATATAACGATTTTATGAAATCTAGAGAAAATTATGAAACACAAGCAGAATTTATTTCTAATATAGTAAAAAGTGCATGTAATGTTCATACTGTTAAGGCTAGAGTTAAAAATACAGAAAGATTAATAGAAAAAATTATTAGAAAAACAAGAGATAGAAAAGAAAAGTATGGTGAAGGGTTTAAATTCACTATAGAAAATTATAAAGATGAAATAAATGATTTAATAGGAATTAGGGCTATACATATATTTAAGCAAGAGTGGGAAAGTATACATGAATTTATACTTAATACATGGAAAGTTACAGAAATGACAGCTAATGTTAGAGAGGGCGATGATACAAGTAGATTTGAAGAATTGGGAATACAAATTCATTCAAGAAAATCAGGATACAGATCAGTGCACTATTTGATAGAATTTTATCCAACTAGTCAAAAGGTTATAGCAGAAATTCAAGTAAGAACTATATTTGAAGAAGGATATGGGGAAATAGATCACCAGCTTAGGTATTCACATAAAGAAATACCTAAGGTATTAGAAGCAAATTTATTATTATTTAATCGTATTGCTGGAAGTGCTGATGAAATGGCTTCATTTATTAATTTATTAAATGATAATTTAGGTAGCGTAAAGTGTGAATATAATAAAGTTTTAAAAGAAAAAGAAGAAGAAATTAAGCTATTGAAAGAAAAGATTTGTTCTTTTGAAAAAAAGGGGCTGTCGCACTAAATAATTAGTGCACAGCTTTATTTTTGCAAAAAAATAAATCTCAAACTCTATAAGCTTGAGATTTATAGTAAAATATATTTATGCAACAAAATAATATTTTACAAAAAGATTATACCGTTAATCAGAAGTTTTATCAACTAAAACTTCCAATAAATATTGATTGCATAATACCAGTAGATGATTCAGTGCGACTACTAAGTCAATTTGTGGAGG